>NZ_JBNNVP010000034.1:0-73272 GCF_050280605.1 Pseudomonas sp. NPDC089918
CAACGCATTTGTTCAAGGTTCTCGCTGAACAAAGCAGTTCGCCGAAGTGGAATTTCTACAAGTACGTGGTCGATCGCCAGGGCAAGGTGATCGCCCTGGCCAAGGCTGGCCGCGAAATGATGAAAGGCCGCAATGGCAGCCTGCTGACCCTGTCCTACCTGGGCGCCGAGCGCACCATGCCGAACTACAACGTAATGGGCATGGCCAAGGCTTCTTTGGAAGCTGGCGTGCGTTACCTGGCCGGCTCCCTGGGCCCGGATGGCACCCGCGTGAACTGCGTATCGGCTGGCCCGATCCGCACCCTCGCCGCTTCCGGCATCAAGAACTTCCGTAAGATGCTGGCCGCCAACGAAGCGCAAACCCCGCTGCGTCGTAACGTCACCATCGACGAAGTCGGCAACGCCGGCGCCTTCCTGTGCTCGGACCTGGCGTCCGGCATCAGCGGCGAAATCATGTACGTAGACGGCGGCTTCAACACCACCGCCATGGGCAACATCGAAGAGTGATCTTCGGTTAGCCATTAAAAAACCCGCCGATTGGCGGGTTTTTTATGCCTGCCATTCAAGAATCGATGCAATCCCCTGTGGGAGCGAGCCTGCTCGCGATGACGATGTCAGACGCACTGCATCTATCGACTGACGAACCGCTATCGCGAGCAGGCTCGCTCCCACAGGGGAAGGTGTTCAGTCGTCAATTGGAGACAGACATCGGGCAAACAGTCGTTGAATCGGCAGGCTGCGCTGGCTATAACGCTGCAACAGCACGATCTCCCGGTAGAACGTCAGCTCACCCAACGGGATGATCCGCACCTTCGCCCCATGCTCAAGCCACAGCCCAGCCTCGGGCAATAGCGAAACACCCAGCCCGCATTCGACCATTTTGACGATAGCTTCCAGCTCATCCAGCTCCAGAGCTACCTGCACATCAATCTGCTGCTCACGTAAAAAGCGAGTCACCAAGCGCCCACCGAAAGAATTGCGGTCGTAGCGTACGTGGGGATGGTTGGCGAGTAACTGCAGCGGGTCGTCGCCCTCAAGGTCTGCCGGCACGATCAGCACAAACGGCTCCCGGCGAATGACTTGCACCGACAATTCCTTGGGTAATTCAAACGGCGGCTTGATCAGAATCGCCAGATCCACTTCGCCGGTGTCCACCTGACTCAACAGGCTCAGGGATACCCCCGGCACCAGCTTCGCCTCCAGCAATGGCGCCTGCTGCCGGAGTCGCAACAGCGCGCGCGGCAACAACCCGGTCTGGGCGGTGGCCACCGCGCCGATCTTCAATTCGCCACGAAACTCGCCGACGCTATCACTGACGGCCATGCGGCTGAAGGTCTCAAGAATTTCCCGAGCCATCGGTAACGCCCGCTGCCCTGCGGCGTTGAGAATCGCCTGACGTCCGGTGCGATCGAACAGGCGTATGCCCAACGCCTGTTCGAGGTTACGGATCTGCGCGCTGACCGCCGACTGGGTCAGGCCGATGTGCATGCCTGCCGCAGCGAACGTGCCATGACGCGTCACGGCAATGAAGGTTTTCAGTTCCCGCAGCATGCGGCTCCCCGATTGATCGAAATAATTTTAGCTCGTCGCAAAAACTATCGTCTTTCAATCAAAAAGCACAGGGCTAAACTCGGTCTTAACGCTCAACCCGTCGAGGCACGTCCGATGCAACTGTCCCCTTTTCACTTGGCCATCCCGGTTTACGACTTGGCCGCTGCCCGGCGCTTCTATGGTGAAGTGTTCGGCCTGGAAGAAGGTCGCTCCAGCGATCACTGGGTCGATTTCAACTTTTTCGGCCATCAACTGGTCATTCATCTGGCACCGAAAAACGCTTCTCAGGAAGCCGCCCACACCAACGCCGTGGATGGCCACGACGTACCGGTGCCGCATTTCGGTGTGGTGTTGGGGATGGCGGAATGGGAGGCCCTGGCCGAGCGTTTGAAAGCCCTTGGCACGCGCTTCGTGATCGAGCCGGGTATCCGCTTTCAGGGATTGGTGGGCGAACAAGCGACGATGTTTCTCTTCGACCCCTGCGGCAACGCCCTGGAGTTCAAGGCGTTCAAGAATATCGATCAGTTGTTCGCCAAATGATCCGGGCACGTTGCAGCGCTATTGCAAGACGCCATTCAACAATGACGGACGTCGCGCAGCGCCTTATCGACCAAGGCCAGCAAGTCTTCCGCCGTCTGGTGTAGCCGAGGATCAAACTCGATCTGCCCGATACTGAAGCGAATGTCATAGCCACGATGCGCCGTGGCATTGCGTTCATCGAGTATTTCTTCGAGGCGCGCTCTGATCGCGGCGATTTCCACGGCGTCGGTGCCGGTCAACAAGGCAGCAAACTCATCGCTGCCGAGCCGGCCGATCACATCGCTTTCACGAAAGGCGATGCGTAGCACATCGGCGAAGGTTTTCAGGGCATCGTCGCCCTCGGCGCGACCGTACAACTGGTTGATGCGCTTGAAGTCATCAAGGTCGAAAAACAGCAGCGTCGCGGGTATGCCCAACTGCTGACAGGCCTCCAGCGCCAACCGGGCCAAAGCCTCGAAGCCATGACGATTGGAGAGCAGCGTCAATTCATCCATGCTCGCCATCTGCACGCCCGTCAGTTCTTGCTCGGCCTTGCGCGCCAGGTCGCGCAGTACATCGCGATCCTGCACTGCGCTGTCGAGGACGTTCGGCGCACGCAGGTCTGCGCCAGCGCCGGGTTTGAGCGGTTTGCCTGGGGTTAACATCATTCACTCCTTGATGGATATGAACGTTAGAGTCGCTCATACCCAGTATGACTCCCTATAAACGCGCCGCTGGTCAGCTTCCCGCCACCGGACACGGCCCTCCAGCATCGGCCCAGAGTTTGAACTGGGTGACGAAGATATCGTGGGGCACCGGCACCGGCGCCCGTCCCTCGCCCGGACGCCAACCCCAGAGCACCAGCTTGTCCTCGCTGACGTGCTTGATCAGTGCCGCAAAATCACGGTCGCCATTGCTGGAACGGTCCTTGATCATCGCGCACAACTTGTCGGGTGGCAGGCCGATCCAGGCCATTTTGTGTGCGGCTGGTGGCAGGCTCCAATGCGGTGCTCCGGGTGGAGCGTTGGGGCCATAACTGGCCGGCGGATTGCGTTCGGCATGACAACTGGCACACGGCAAACCGGCAGCGCCCTTGCCGTCCAGGCCGCGAACCACATTCATTGCGTGAGGAACACCGGCGTCGAACTGCAACGGTGAATCGCCGGGGATATGACAGTTCTGACAACGCGGGCTCTGGAACACTTTCTGCACCGTGTCGAACGCCTTCACCGCCTCTTTATCATCAGCGAACAGGTCCGAGGTATAACCACCCAGGCCGATCAGCATCACAGCCCCCCAAAATATATGTCGTCTCATCTCACACCCCCGACAGTTGCAGCGGCAGTTCCCGCAGGCGCTGCCCGGTCAGGGCAAACACCGCGTTCGCCACGGCCGGCGCCACCGGAGGCACACCCACTTCGCCAATACCGCCCGGTTTGTCGCTGCTAGGGACGATATGCACCTCGACCACCGGCATCTCGTTCAGGCGCAGGACCTGATAGTCGTGATAATTGGATTGCTCCACCTGACCGTCCTTGAACGTCAGTTTGCTGTGCAAGGTAAATCCGAGACCAAAGGTGATGCCTGACTCCATTTGCGCGGCGATGCTCTGCGGATTGACCGCAATGCCGCAGTCCACCGCGCACACCACCCGGTGTACGCGAATCGCCAGGTTGTCCTGCGACACCTCGGCCACTTGGGCGACATAACTGCCGAAGGACTCATGCACCGCCACGCCCAATGCGTGGCCGTCCGGCAAGGGAGCTTTCCAGTTGGCTTTCTCCACCGCCAGATTCAGCACGCCCAGATGCCGTGGATGCGCCTTGAGCAAGGTTCGTCGGTATTCCACCGGGTCCTTGCCGGCGGCGTCTGCCAGTTCGTCGATCAACGACTCCATGACGAATGCCGTGTGGGTGTGCCCCACCGAACGCAACCACAGCACGCTGATGCCGGTTTGCGGTGAATGCAGTTCGACCTGATGGTTGGCCAGCCCCTCAAGGTAAGGACTGTCGGCCACGCCTTCGACGGAGGTTTTGTCGATGCCATCCTTGACCATGGTCGCCGCGAACGACGTGCCCGTCAGGATCGACTGCCCGACCAGCACATGCTTCCAGGCCATTGGCATGCCGTCGGCATCCAGGCCGATGCGCGCTTGATGCAGGAACGCCGAGCGGTAGTAACCGCCGCGAATGTCATCCTCTCGGGCCCAGACGGTTTTCACCGGCGCGCCCGCCGCTTTGGCGACGTACACGGCTTCGCTGACAAAATCCGAGGTTGGATTGGCCCGACGCCCGAAGCCACCGCCAAGGAATTGGGTGTGGATCTCGACCTGTTCGGGTTTGAGCCCGGTGATCTTCCCCGCGATCATCTGATCCAGCGTCTGAAACTGCGTGCCGGTCCAGATTTCGCATTTGTCCTTGGAGATTTTCACCGTGCAATTGAGCGGCTCCATCGGCGCGTGGGCCAGGTACGGCACACTGTATTCGGCCTCAATCGTCTTCGCCGCTTTGCCTAGCGTCGCTGTCGCATCCCCGGCCTGACTGGCGGAAGTGCCGGGGGTGGCGGCGAGTTTACGGAAGCTTTCCAGCAGTTTCTGACTGTCGAGCCCGGCGTTCGGCCCCAGGTCCCATTCGACCTTCAGCGCATCGCGCCCCAGCTTCGCTGCCCAATAATGATCGGCAATCACCGCGACCCCCGTGGGCACCTGCACCACTTTGTGCACGCCCGGCACCGCCAGCGCCTCGGCGCCTTCGAAGGATTTGACGCTGCCACCGAACACCGGTGGACGTGCAACCATCGCCGTCATCAGCCCATCAAATTGCACGTCCATGCCGAACTTCGCCTGCCCGGTGATTTTCTCCGGGGTGTCGAGGCGCTTGGTGGGTTTGCCGATGATCTTCCAGTCTTTGGCCTCCTTGAACTTGATCGTGGCTGGATCCGGCACCGGTAACTTGCCGGCGTCATCTGCCAATTCGCCGTAAGTGGCCCGTTTGTCGCCAGCCATGACCACGCCCGATTCGGTGCGAATCTGCGAAGGCGCCACGTCAAATCGTTTGGCCGCTGCCTCAATCAGCATCAGGCGCGCCGCCGCTCCAGCCTGGCGATAGCGGTCGAACTCCATCCAGGTCGACGTCGAACCGCCGGTGATCTGCATTCCGCCAAACGCCGGTAAGCCGTAATCGGCCGCCGAAGCCGGCGCATGTTCGACGCGGATTTTCGACCAGTCGGCGTCCAGCTCTTCGGCGATCAACATGGTCAGGCCGGTCCAGATGCCTTGGCCCATTTCCGAATGGCCGAGCAGCACGGTGATGCTGTTGTCGTTGCCAATGCGTAAAAAGGCATTGGGGGCGAAGACGTTTCCTTGATTCTCGGCGCCGAGGGCAAAGCGATTGGCACCTGGGATGACAAACGCCACCACCAGACCGCCGCCCAACACTGCGCTGCCCTTGAGAAAACCGCGACGCGAGACAGGGTTGATTCTGTTCATGGGTCAGCTCCCTTCGACGTGGTATCAACCGATCTCGGCGGCACGCTTGACCGCGGCGCGGATTCTTGGGTAGGTGCCGCAGCGGCAAATGTTGCCGGACAGCGCCTGGTCAATGTCGCTGTCGGTGGGCTTGGGGATCTTCGCCAGCAACGCGGCCGCCGACATGATCTGCCCCGACTGGCAATAACCGCACTGGACCACGTCGAGTTCGGCCCAGGCTTGCTGGACCGGGTGCGAGCCATCGGCGGACAAGCCTTCGATGGTGAGAATTTTCTGCCCGTGGGCCACCGCTGTGGCAGGCGTGATGCAAGAGCGCAGCGGCGCGCCATCGACGTGTACGGTGCAGGCGCCGCACTGGGCCATGCCGCAACCGAATTTGGTGCCCGTCAGGTGCGCGACATCGCGCAGCACCCAGAGCAACGGCATGTCCGCCGGGACATCCAGTTCCTGGTCCTTGCCATTGATATTAAGGGTCAGCATTGCGGGTTTCCTCAGACTCACGGTGTTCTGAAGGGGCGCCTCGTGGCGAGGGGGCTTGCCCCCGTTCGGCTGCGAAGCAGTCGCAAATCCAGTGCGTACTAGTGTGCTTGGCAGTACGAGATTGCAGGTTTTAGGACAGCTTCGCAGTCCAACGGGGGCAAGCCCCCTCGCCACAAGCTTCGCTCCTACAAGGTCGGCGGGTTACGCGCGCCTTGGGTTATCCCTACAGCTAAGCGCAATTTGACCCACAAGCCATGTTCATCGACCACCGGTCGCTGCTACGCGGATTGATCGGAAGTTGGCCTGGAACCACCTAAAAGCAAACCAATATCATTTGCGAGACTTCCGGTCATTTGCTTTAATCGCGACCAATTCTTATTTGCACCCGCGACGCCGGTCGCCATGGACGTGTGCTCTCAATGACAATCGCCGACTTTTCTTCGGTTCAACACCTCTATACCTGCCACCACCAATGGCTGTACGAGTTGTTGCGTCGACGCCTCAGCAACGCGATGGATGCCGCGGATCTCGCTCATGACACCTTCATGCGAGTACTCAAGCGGCCACAGGCGTTTGACTGTGACGTTCGAGAGCGCTCCTACCTGGCGACCATTGCTCGCGGTTTGTGCATTGATCACTGGCGTCGTCGGCAGTTGGAGCAAGCGTGGCTGCAGACCCTCGCCGCGCGACCTCCCGCCTTGCAGCCTTCACCGGAACAGCGGGCGATCATCGTCGAAACCCTGCACGAAGTGGACGCCCTGCTACAGCGCTTGCCCAAACGAGTCAGCGATGCATTTATCCTGGCTCAGTTGCACGGCATGCCCTATCGACTCATCGCCAGCGAGATCGGCGTGAGCGAGCGCATGGTCAAGAAATACCTGGCCCAGGCCATGATGCATTGCGCGATTCTCGAGGCCGAGCTCGATGGGTTGCTGATTGAATAACCCCATGCCCGCCGTCCCCTTGAAAAAACTCAGCCATGCCAGCCTCGAGCAAGCGGCTCAGTGGTATGTGCAACTCCACGACCCACAAGTGGCCGATCACGAACGCCTGCGCTGGCAGGATTGGCTGGCTCAAAGTGCCGACCATCAGGACGCCTGGCGCTACATCGAACGGGTCGGGCAACGCTTCACCCCGCTGCAACACGACAGCGAACAACAGGCGGTAAGCCAGGTCCTGCGCAGCACCGGGCGCTCGCCGATCAGTCGTCGCCAGACCCTCAAGAGCCTATTGATCATCACCGCTGGCAGCCTGACGGGATGGGCTGCCTGGCGCGGCATGCCGCTACCGGAAACGCTCGGGCGGTTCACTGCCGACCTCGCTACCGGCACCGGGGAAACCCGCGAAACCGTGCTCAACGATGGCAGCCGGATCTGGCTGAATGCACTCAGTGCACTGAATGTCCGCTTCGATGCCACGCAACGTTTGCTGCAGTTGCAGTGCGGCGAAGTGTTGATCGACACCGCCAAGGACCCCGGTCGACCGTTTTTGGTGGAAACCGCCCAAGGGCGATTGCGAGCGCTGGGTACCCGCTTCAGTGTTCGCCAAGAGGATCGACAGACGTTGCTGAACGTCTATGCAGGCGCGGTTGAAGTCCGCACCCGCCAAGGCGCGGTACAGGTTATCGAGGCCGGTCGGCAACTGGCGTTCAGCGACAGCGCAATGGCGCTGAGCACCGCCGCCAGCCCCTCACGGGAAGCCTGGCGTCATGGCCTGCTGCTGGCAGACAACCTGCCACTGGGCCAGTTGATCGACGAATTGAATCGCTACCGTCCGGGGCATTTGCACTGCGATCCGGAAGTCGCCGAGCTACCGGTCATGGGCTCGTTCCCACTCAAGGACACCGATCAGGCATTGCGCCTGCTGGAAGCGGCATTGCCGATCCGGGTGCAAAAAACCTTCGCCTGGTGGGTCAGCGTCGGCCCGAAAGCCTGAGAGGAAAAAACTCTTTTTCGGTAATGGGTTCCCTTTTGCCTTTCTCGTTCGGTTAACCCCTCAGAAGCACCTCACATTGCCGATCGAACTGATTCCAGGGAACGCCATGTCACGCAACGCCTTCACCCGCACTCGTTTTGCCCTGCGCCCCTTGGCGCTGGCTCTCCCGGCCGCATTTTTGAGCTTTTCGGCACCGTTCGCTCAAGCAGACACCACGGGCGCCAGTGAACAGTCCAGCCCCCGGACACGCCATTACGCGATAGCGGCGGGACCGTTGGCCAGCGTACTCAATCGCTTCGCCGAGCAGAGCGGAGTCTTCCTCGCCGGTCACAACGACCTCGCGGCCGGCAAGCGCAGCCCCGGCCTCGATGGCAACTACACCGACTCGCAAGCGTTGCAGCGACTGTTGCAAGGCAGTGGCCTGCAGGCCAACCCCCAAGGCAACGGCGGCTATGTGTTGCAAGCAGTGCCTGCCTCGCAAGGTGCGCTGGAACTGGACGCCACGAACATTTCCGGTCAGGGGCTGGGCGCCACCACTGAAGACACTCATTCCTACACCACCGGCTCGACGTCTTCGGCCACAGGCCTGCCGCTGTCCCTGCGCGAAACACCGCAGTCGGTGACCGTCATCACCCGTCAGCAAATGGACGACCAGGGTTCCACCAGCATCGCCGATACCCTGCGCCGTGCCCCCGGCATCAGCGTGCAGAACTACGACAGCGAACGCTGGGAGTTTTCCAGCCGTGGCCTGCCAATCACCAATTTCCAGTACGACGGCGTCAACACCGACTACGACGGTGTCTACGATTACGGCACCACCAGCACCGACATGGCGACCTTCGACCGCGTGGAAATCATCAAAGGTGCAACGGGCCTGATGACCGGTTCGGGCGATCCCTCGGCTACCGTCAACCTGATCCGCAAGCGCCCGACCAAAGAATTCAAGGCGTCGATCGCCGGCACGGTCGGCTCCTGGGACAACTACCGTAGCGAAGGCGACATTTCCGGCCCGCTGACCGAAAGCGGCAACGTGCGCGGGCGGTTCGTCGGGGTCTATCAGGATCGCAGCGCCTACATGGATCACTACCAGAACACCAAGGACATCGCCTACGGCATCCTCGAAGCGGACCTGACCCCGGACACCCTGCTGACCTTCGGCATGGACCAGCAAAATACCCGTTCGCGCGGCGCCAGCTGGACCGGTTTCCCGATGTACTCCAGCGACGGCTCGCGCACCAACTTCTCCCGCTCCTTCAACCCGGCCACCGACTGGAGCCGTCGCGACTTCACCAACCAGACAATTTTCGCCTCGGTAGAACAACGGCTGGCCAACGACTGGACGCTGAAAGTCAGCTACGACCGCAAACACCGCCAGCACGACACCCTGCTCGGCTCGGCCAGCGGCGGCAATCCGGACCCGGTCACCGGTAACGGCATGTTCATGTACATGGGCAAGTTCAAGGGCGATCAGGTTCAGGACAACATCGACATCAACCTCACCGGCCCTTTCAGCCTGTTCGGTCGCGAGCATGATTTGATCGCCGGTTTCATGTCGATGAACGCCCGCCAGGACATTCCAGTGCACGGTTCGGTCTATCCGGCCCTGGACGGCAGTATCTTCGACTGGCGTGGCGAGTTCCCCAAACCGGACATCCCGCGCGTCGGCGATAACGACATCGTCCAGCGCCAGACCGGCGCCTACCTGGCCACCCGGCTCAAGCCCACCGATGATCTGTCGGTGATCCTCGGCGGCCGGGTCAGCGACTTCAAGGGCAGCGACCACCTCGACTACAGCGATCCGAACACGCCCGACGTGCGCGACGGCTACCGCCAGACTGGCGTGGTCACCCCTTACGCCGGGCTGATCTACGACCTCAACGATACTTATTCGCTGTACACCAGTTACACCAGCATCTATCAGCCGCAAATGAGCAAGGACGCCGCGCGCCAACTGCTCGACCCGGTGGAAGGCGACAGCTACGAAGCCGGCATCAAGGCCGAATACTTCGGTGGACGCCTCAATGCCAGTTTCGCGGTGTTCCGCATTGAACAGGACAACATCGCCCAGTACGTCAGCGGCTTCGAGACCGAGTCGGTGTACAGCGCCGTCCAGGGCGCGACCACTAAAGGCTTCGAGTTCGAGTTGGCCGGTGAAGTGATGGAAGGCTGGAACCTGTCGGCCGGTTACACCTACAACCACACCCGCGATGCCAAAGGCGATTACGTCTACGGCTCGGTGCTGCAAACCACCGCCCCGGAACAAGTGGTGCGCGTGTTCAGCACCTATCGACTGCCCGGCGCATGGGAAAACCTGACCGTCGGCGGCGGTGTGAACTGGCAAAGCGAGTTTTTCGGCAACGTGTTCCAGCCCAACCCCGCCGACACCGTCAACTTTGGCCAGTACTCACGCATCACCCAGGACAGCTACTACCTGGTGGACCTGATGGCACGCTATCGCTTCAACGATCACCTGAGCGCGACCGTCAACGTCAAGAACCTGTTCGACAAGACTTACTACACCGGGCTGGGCAATTTTGGCACCGGGTTCTACGGCGAACCGCGCAGCCTGCAACTGACGACCAAGTGGGATTTCTGAGCCCTGCTTCAACGGCTGCCGAAGAATCGGTAGCCGCTTTCTTGCGAGTTGTCGATCTACGGCGCCACCGGGCGACCACAGGCTGACTACGCTGATAATCCAGAGTGATTAACCCGCAGAGGAGCACCGCCATGCACCGCGTTCAAAAACTCACGCCTTGCCTGTGGTTCGACGATCAGGCCGAGGAAGCCGCGAAGTTTTACTGCGCGATCTTCGATCATTCAAAAATTGTCGGCATCACCCATTACGGCAAGGCCGGTGAGGAAATCCATGGCCGGCCGGAAGGTTCGGTGATGACCGTCAGTTTCGAGCTCGATGGGCAGAGCTTCACAGGCCTTAACGGTGGCCCGGTGTTCAAGTTCAATGAGGCGATCTCATTCCAGGTCAATTGCCACACTCAGGAAGAAGTCGACCACTTCTGGGGGCGCCTGTCTGCGGGCGGTCCCGTTGAAGCCCAGCAGTGCGGCTGGCTCAAGGATAAATTCGGCGTGTCGTGGCAGGTCGTGCCGGTCGTTCTGATGGACATGATGAAAGACCCTGACACAGCCAAATCCCAGCGCGCCATGGCGGCAATGCTGCAAATGAAAAAACTCGACGTCGCCACGCTGCAACGAGCCTTTGACGGCGAGAACTAATACACTCCAAAGCAGAACCGCCGAGGACACCGAGATGAAGCACGCCGTCGCCAAAGATGCAGACAAAGCCCCGCGCTTCTGGCGCGACGACGCCCTGCCCTTCATCGAAGCCCGTTCCATCGCTGACGGCCGTGAGGTTTGCTACAGCCGCCATTCCCACGCGCATTTTTCCATTGGCGCGATCACTGCCGGGCGCAGCACCTATATTCACGAGCAATCGGAGTTTCAGGTCAGTGCCGGCACCGTGGTGTTGATGAACCCCGGCGATGTACATGCCTGCAATCCGATCGACGACCAGCCGTGGTCGTACCTGATGCTGTACGTCGAAACGCCCTGGCTGACCGATTTGCAGCATCAGCTCGGCTTCAGCCAGGACTCGGCGTTTCGCCGCTTTTCCATCACTCACAATCGTGACGTCGAGCTGTTTGCTGGCCTGAAGAATTTGTACGAGGTGTTGATCGACCCGCAGCAAGACGTGCTGCGCAAGCACAGCGCGGCGGTGGAATTTTTCACCGACGTGCAACAGCGGCTCAACCCTGTCGAGCAACCGCTGCGCGAACCCAATTTCAAGCTGGAACGGGCCGCCGACTATATCCGCGACAACTGCACGCACATGCTCAAGCTCGAGGATATTTGCGAGGCGGCGCAACTGTCGCCGTCGTACCTGATCCGCGCGTTCAAGCAGCATTACGGCATGACGCCCCATGCGTTTCTGATCAACCGGCGCATCCAGTTCGCGCAGGAACAACTGCGTAGCGGCAAGTTGATTGCCGATGTGGCGCTGGAAGCCGGGTTTGCTGATCAGGCGCATTTTCAGCGCGCGTTCAAACAGCATCTGGCGGCGACACCGGGGCAGTATCGCGGTTGATGCCAACACAAAATCCCCTGTGGGAGCGGGCTTGCTCGCGAAGGCGTCAGGTCAGTCGACATCAATGTTGAATGACACACCGCTTTCGCGAGCAAGCCCGCTCCCACAGGGAAAGCATTGGCAATAAGAGTTGTGCCGGTAACCACCATTGCAAACCTACGGCAACAGCAAATACCCCGCACTCACCGCCAGCAACAACGCCATGACCCGATTGAACAGGCGCATCCCCGCCGGATTGCTCAGGTAGCCGCGCAAAAACGTGCCGGCATAGGCCCAGCACCCCACCGACAAGTAGCAGATCACCAGATACACCGCCGCAAACTGCCAAACCAGCCGCGCCTCGCCATCGGCGACAAACGCGCCCATCCCCGCCACACAGGCCAGCCAGGCTTTCGGGTTGAGCCATTGCATCACCGCGCCATACAGCATCGATGGCGCCCGCCCCGACTCCTTGGCATCGAGTTGACCGTTATCAGTGGCCAATTTGAAAGCCATGAACAACAGAAACGCCACCCCCGCCCATTGCACCACCCGCGTCAGCGCCGGCCAACGCTGCAACACCTCATGCAATCCCAACCCCATCAGCACCAACAGCAGAACAAACCCCAGGGTCGCCCCGGTCACATGCCGTTGACTGGCGCGAAAGCCGAACTGCGCGCCAGAGCTCAACGCCACAATGTTCACCGGTCCCGGTGTAATCGAAGCTGCCAGCGCAAACGCGGCCATGGAAAGAATCAGACTCATTGCATACCTTCTTCAATTCAGTTGAACCAGGCTTCAAGGTAATGAGCAGCCTGAACGCCGTATTGAAGAAAACTCCCCTCTGCGTCATTGCAAGCCTGTCGGGGCCTATACTTCAAGAGTCGGCACACTCGAGCGACATGCAATCGTGTTTGATGTATGGGGTGGCGCGTCGAGTGATCGTTCACGCAGGCCACGGCCTGCCTTCGTCGTAGGGAGGAGAAGATCATGGCGCGTAAATACATCGACTGCCGCGAATTTCCAAGCGATTCCAAATGCTCGGTCGCGCTGTCCGCAGACTCTGAAAACGAACTGCTCGAGGCCGCCGCACAGCATGCGGTCAGCGTTCACAAGCACACCGACTCACCGGAACTGCGTGCGCAACTGAAGACGATGTTTCACGACGGTACTCCGCCTGTTGAAGCACCGCGTCCCGCGTAGGAGCTGCCGAAGGCTGCGATCTTTTGATCTTGATCTTCATCAGGACCGCCGGGAACATAAATAGGGACAGACCACGACTTAAGGCATATGCCGAGCAATCGTGGTCTGCCCCCAGTTTTTCTGTCACGTCAGCAAGCCGAAAAGTGGCCGATGGTCGTTGCATTTCGCCCGTCCCCCAGCGTTTGGCTAAGCTGAATAAACCGGGTCGAACTGAAACCTTGGTAATGGCGACCATCAACGGATCTGGATTGGCATCAAGACGGTAACTCCCAAAGGAGACGACCATGTATGCGGTTATAAGAACCTACCTGGGTGCTGGAGCTAAGCAGCTTTTCGAGCTTTTAGAAAAGCGCAAGGCCGACGTCGAAGCTACCCTGCGGACAGTGCCTGGCCTGGTAAGCTACACACTGCTGAACACGGGTGATGGCGGTACGGCGGTGACTGTTTGCACGGACAAGGCCGGCAGCGATGCGAGCTTGAAAGTCGCGCGCGACTGGATTCAGAAAAATGCCTCGAATATTCACGCAAACCCGCCGATCGTGACGGAAGGTCCGGTCATTGTGCAGATCAAGTAGCGTGCCATTCCAGTTGATCTTACGTTAGGAGGGACAGACCGCGATTCAAGGCGAATGCCGGGCAATCGTGGTCTGTCCCCTGTTTTTCTCCGACCTGAATGACAAAGGAGATCCTACAGGGAACGTTGGTTAACCAAGCCGGCGCAAGTGTATGGCGATTTGCGGTCACCGCTGTATGGGCCGGCCCACTCGTCACTCATGATAAAAATACGGTTCTCGTAACTGGAGCCGTCGTCATGGACCTCGCCACCCTCACCCTGTTTCTCCCGGCCTGCTTCGCCCTGAACATGGCTCCCGGCCCGAACAATCTACTGTCGGTCAGCAACGCTACCCGTTATGGCTATCGTCGCGCCTGTGTGGCCGGCGTCGGTCGTTTGTTGGCGTTTGCCGGGATGATCGCCCTGGCCGCCGCCGGGTTGTCGGTGGTGCTGCAAACCTCGGAATGGCTGTTTTATGCGATCAAGATCATCGGCGCCGCTTACTTGTTGTACCTGGCCTGGCAACTATGGCGCGCCAATCCCGAGGCCGAACAGCACATCACCGGCAAGTCGATGGGGATCCTGGCTCTGGCGCGGCAGGAGTTTCTGGTGGCAGCGGGCAATCCCAAGGCTATTTTGCTGTTCACCGCATTCCTGCCGCAATTCGTCGACCCGACTCGACCGATTGCCGCGCAATTCGTCGTGCTCGGCGCGTTGTTCCTGATGCTGGAATGGATCGCCATCAGCGCCTACGCCTACATGGGCCTGCACATGCGCCGCTGGTTCGCCGAACCACGGGGCAAGCGGATTTTCAACCGTTGCTGCGCGGGGTTGTTGTCGGCGGCGGCTTCGGTGTTGTTGATGGCGAAACGGGCCTGAACTTTACCCTTGGGACGGCCCTTTCAGTTCGACCTGATTGCCGTCCGGATCGAAGCAATAGATCGACAGCCCGTGGCCTTCGGCGCCGAAACGCACGGCGGCTTTCTCGGGGGTCAGGCCGAAGGACTGCAAGTGACTGACCAGCGCTTCCTCGTCGAACGGTTCGATGCGCAGGCAGAAGTGATCGACGTTGCGCTGTTCGCGGCCAGGGGCAGCACCGCCCTTGCGGCCGAGTTCGCCCTGGATGTCGACGAGGTCGATCATCGAGGTGCCCGCACGCAAATGCACCAGGCCCAGATCGTCACGGCGCTTGACCAGTTCGGCGCCGAATACCTCGCCGTAAAAAATGATACTTCGTTCGAGATCCTTGACGCGCAGGACGATGTGATCGATGTGTTTGATCGTGAACGGTTGCATAGGATGATTCCTGAAAATATCGTTTACAGCATGAACGGTGACCCGATGACTGTAGCGCAGGGCCACAAAAATTCACTGTCGATTTTCCGGTGGAGGCGCCGGGCGACGCAGCATATGCTCAGCCCATGAACCTACAAAACGCTGTGCTTCCGCCCCACGCCGAGATGGTTCGCGCCATGCTCGAACGCGACACCGCCTACGAGGGGGTGTTCTTTACCGCGGTCAAAACCACTGGCATTTTCTGCCGCCCCGGCTGTACGGCGCGCAAACCGAAGCCGGAAAACGTCGAGTTTTTCGCCCGTGCCGATGAGGCGATGTCGGCGGGCTATCGGGCCTGCCTGCGTTGCAAACCGCTGGACGCCGCGGCCATCGCGCCGGACTGGGTGCAGCGGCTGCTCAAATCCGTGGACGCCGACCCCGACCTGCGCTGGACCGATGCCCAGTTGCTGGCCGAGGGCATCGAGCCGCTGAAACTGCGCCGCTGGTTCAAGCAGCATTTCGGCATGACCTTTCACGCCTGGCTGCGCAGCCGGCGCCTGGGCATCGCCCTCGGTGGCATCAAACAGGGCGCATCCATCGACAACGCCGCGTTCGACTCCGGCTACGAATCCCTGAGCGGCTTTCGCGATGCGTTTCAAAAGTCGTTCCATATCACGCCCGGCCGCGCTGCCCATAGCGAGCCGCTGCTGTTCACTCGACTGACCACGCCGCTGGGGCCAATGATCGCCATGGCCGAACAGCGTGGGCTGGTGCTGCTGGAGTTTCTCGATCGACCGGCACTGACCAAGGAAATCGAAGAACTGCAGAACCGTTATGGCTACGCCGTGGCACCCGGTCACAACGGGCATTTGCAGCAGATCGAAGAAGAACTGGCGCAATATTTCGCTGGCAAACGGACAGAATTCAACGTGCCACTGCACCTGCCCGGCAGCGCTTTCACCCGGCAGGTGTGGGCCGAGCTGATGAAGATTCCGTACGGCAAGACCACGACTTATGGCGCCATCGCTGCACAACTGGGCAACCCCGGCGCCAGTCGCGCCGTGGGCCTGGCCAACGGACAGAACCGCTTGGCGATTATCCTGCCCTGTCACCGGGTGATCGGTGCAGACGGCTCGTTGACCGGCTATGGTGGAGGACAACCGCGCAAGGCGTTTCTGCTCAGGCTGGAAAGCGCCGCGGTGCAAATCACCGAACAACTCGCGTTCTGATCACTGCGCCATTTCTTTTCAGAAAGTCATAAGGAAGGACATTCGATGGACACACTCGACAACCAATTCCACCAACTGCACCAGAGCGGCCTGCTGATTCTGACCAACGTCGCCGATGCCACCGGGGCGCGATTGGTGGAACAGCTGGGCAGCAAGGCCGTCGCCACCAGCAGCGCGGCGGTGGCTTGGGTTCATGGTTACCCGGATGGCAATACCTTGCCGCTTGAACGTCTCGTTTCCACCGTTGAATCCATCGCCCGAGTCATCACGGTGCCGTTGACCGTGGACATTGAGGCCGGTTATTCCGATGACCTGGGGCGGGTCGCGGAAGTGATCGACGCCGTCATCGCCGCCGGTGCCGTGGGGATCAATATCGAGGACGGTGCTTCGCCGCCCGACCTGCTGGCCCGCAAGATCGAAATCGCTCGCCAGGTCGCCGATCGCCGGGACGTGAAGCTGTTTATCAACGCTCGCACCGACGTGTATCTCAAGGGCTTGGTACCGGCCGAAGATCGCGTCGCAGAAACACTCAAACGGGCCGCGTTGTATCAGGCCGCCGGTGCCGATGGATTGTTTGCGGCGGGCGTCACGGCGGCGTATGAGATTGATGCGCTGTGCCGTGGCACGACGCTGCCGGTGAACGTGCTGGGTTTCGCGGGCCTGCCTTCGCCTGAAGAACTTCAAACCCTCGGCGTGCGCCGTTTGAGCTCTGGCTCGAGCATCGCCGAATTCCTCTACGGCGCCATGGCGTCGGTGGCCAAAAGCTTTCTGGAAACCGGAAAACTCGATAGCAGCGACCTCAAGGCCTTCACTTATGGCCAAGTGAACGCCCTGCTGGCCCCCACCGGCAAAGTTTGACCGCAAGCAATGGAGTGCGGCGCTGCGGGGTGAGGGCTAATCTCCCCCGCAGTCACCCGCGCTTCAGGATGCTCCATGCCCGACACCTATCAACTGGCCAGCGAATTTCTCTCGGCCCTCGACGCCGACTGGCAACGCCACATCAGCGCCATCGGCCCCTGCCTGCATCAGCCCCATGCGGCCCGCGATCCTTACGAGTCGCTGGTACGGGCGATTGCCTATCAGCAACTGCATGCAAAGGCCGGCGATGCGATTGTCGGCCGGCTGCTGGCGTTGTTTCCTTCAATCACCTTTCCCAGACCCGAGCAAATTCTGGCGACAGACTTTGAACAGATGCGCGGTTGCGGGTTTTCCGCCAGCAAGATCGCGACCATTCAGGGCATTGCTCAGGCGGCGCTGGACGGCGTGGTGCCGGATTACGCCACCGCCCTGGCCATGGACGATGAAGCGTTGATCGAGCGCTTGATTACCTTGCGCGGGGTGGGTCGCTGGACGGTGGAAATGCTGCTGATCTACAGCCTGGAGCGGCCGGACATTTTACCGGCCGATGACTTTGGCGTACGTGAGGGTTATCGGCGGCTCAAGGGGCTGGAAGTACAGCCGACTCGTAAGCAGATGATTGACATCGGGTTGGCCTGGAGCCCATATCGGACAGCGGCGGCGTGGTATTTGTGGCGGGTGCCCGGCCGGTAGACCGCGTTATCGTTCATCGCGAGCAGGCTCGCTCCCACAGGGGACTTTCTGCGAACACATTATTTGTGAACACTGAAGATCCAATGTGGGAGCGAGCCTGCTCGCGATAGCGCCGGCACATCCAGCATAAATTCAAGTCCAGGAACACTGACCGTCTAGGCTGTCCTGAGTCATCCCAACCCCATTGGAGGCCCCATGCAGCTCGAAGGCTCCTGCCATTGCGGCGCGGTGTCGTTCAGCCTGACCAGCGCCCACCCCTACCCTTATCAACGCTGCTATTGCTCAATCTGTCGCAAGACCCAGGGCGGTGGCGGTTATGCGATCAACATCGCTGGCGATGCCGTCAGCCTGAAGGTGCGCGGTCGCAAGCACATCTCGATTTACCATGCGCGGCTCAAGGAAAAAGGTGACAAACGCGCCCACCGCAGCACCGCCGAGCGGCATTTCTGTTCCGTTTGCGGCTCAGGACTATGGCTGTTCAGCCCTGAATGGCCAGAGTTGATTCACCCATTTGCCTCGGCCATCGATACCCCGTTGCCGGTACCACCGGAACACACGCATCTGATGCTCGGCTCCAAAGCACCGTGGGTAGAGGTCGAGGCGCATCCGGGCGACCAGCAGTTCGACGTCTATCCAGAAGAATCCATCGCCCAGTGGCATGAGCGCCTGGGTTTGAGCCGCTAAGCCCGTTCACGACAAAGCCGGATCAAAAGATCGCAGCCTGCGGCAGCTCCTGCGCCGACCGTGTACACCTGCGAATGAGCTGATGCCCCCGCTCCACAGGAGCTGCCGCAGGCTGCGATCTTTTGATCTTCACGCCGCTACCGGCACACCACTGTGAAAGCGAAACTCCACATCCGGCGACTCGATCAGCGCCTGCTCGGCGTCACGAACCTTGTCGATCACCTGGGCAATGTCCTTGGCGTCACCGTACTGATAGGCCAGTTTCAGGTAACCCTGGAAATGCCGGGCCTCGCTTTTCAGCAGACCGAAGTAGAACTTGCCCAGTTCTTCATCCAGATGCGGCACCAACGCCTCGAAACGCTCGCAGCTACGGGCTTCGATGAAGGCGCCGACCACCAGCGTGTCCACCAGCTTCACCGGTTCGTGGCTGCGCACCACTTTGCGCAGCCCCGAGGCGTAACGCCCGGCGGACAGCTGACGCAGCTCGATCTTGCGCTTCTTCATCAGGCGCATGACCTGTTCGTGGTGCACCAGCTCTTCCCGGGCCAGACGCGACATCAGGTTGATCAGATCGACGTGGGAGTGATATTTGGCAATCAGGCTCAACGCCGTGCTGGCCGCCTTGAATTCGCAGTTTTTGTGGTCGATCAGCAGGGTTTCCTGATCGGCCAGCGCGGCCTGGACCCAGCCATCGGGGGTGCGGCAGCCAAGGAATTCGTGAATTTCGGGAAGGATCATGGGGCTCACGGATAAAAGGTACAAAACGAAGGGCGCCGATTATACCGGCCTGCCGACAGACCACCAGACGCCAACCGTTGATATGCATCAAGTCGCCGAATGCCGGCCAGCAACTATAGTTGTCCAACGCAGTGTTTTTTATCTTCATGGAGATCCCGATCATGCAAGCCATTCGCAGCATCCTGGTGGTCATCGAACCCGAACACTCGGAAAGCTTGGCGCTTAAACGGGCCAAATTGATCGCTGGCGTGACCCAGGCCCATCTGCACCTGCTGGTCTGCGATAAAAAGCACGACCACGCTGGCATGCTCGGCGTGCTCAAGGCAGCGCTGTTGGAGGACGGCTATAGCGTCACCACCGAACAGGCCTGGAACGACAGCCTGCACGAAACCATCGTCGATGTGCAGCAAGCCGAAGGCTGCGGGCTGGTGATCAAGCAGCATTTCGCTGACAGCCCGCTGAAAAAAGCCCTGCTGACCCCGGCGGACTGGAAACTGCTGCGCTATTGCCCTACTCCGGTGCTGCTGGTGAAAACCTCGAAACCCTGGACCGGCGGCGTGATTCTGGCGGCCATTGATGTCGGCAACATCGACGGCGAACACCGTACCTTGCACGCTAGCATCATCGATCATGGCTACGACATCGCCAGCCTGGCCAAGGCCCATTTACACGTGATCAGCGCTCACCCATCGCCTATGCTCTCGGCGGCCGACCCGACGTTTCAGCTCAAGGAAACCATCGAAGCCAGTTACCGCGAGCAGTGCAAGGCGTTCCAGGCCGAGTTCGATATTGATGATGACCATCTGCATATCGAGGAAGGCCCGGCGGATGTGTTGATTCCGTACATGGCCCATAAACTGGGGGTATCGGTGACGGTGATCGGCACCGTGGCGCGGACCGGGTTGTCCGGGGCGTTGATTGGGAATACGGCGGAAGTGGTGCTGGATGCGCTGGAAAGTGATGTGCTGGTGCTCAAGCCGGATACGGTCATGGATCATCTGGAGGAGATCGTAACCCAGCATTGAGATTTGTGGCGCCTGGCAGGACGCCATCGCGAGCAGGCTCGCTCCCACATTGGATCTGTGTCGTTCACAAATCCCCTGTGGGAGCGAGCCTGCTCGCGATGCTTTTAGGCGCCGAAGGCGTCTTTGAGGAAACCCGGCGCAATGTAGCGCTGGTAATGCGCTTCCGAGAGCAGGAAAAATTCCCGATCAATGGCATCGCGCAATTCCGGCAGGTTCCAGTCGCGGAACTCCGGCAGCAGCACCATCCCGTAGGCTTCCAGATTGTTGATGACCCGCGCACCCCGGGCGATCAGCTGATAAGCCCAGCAATATTCCGACTGATGCGGCACAAAACGAATCTTGCGCTGCTCCAGCTGCAGACGCAGCAACGCGGGATCGAAAATCTCTACCTTGCTGGCCATCACCTGCGACAACAATTGCTCAAGACGCAGCCATACCGCGCGTTTTTCTTCCTCGTTGTAACCGTTCCAGTGAATCACTTCATGGTGGAAACGCTTGCAGCCACGGCACACCAGGTCACCGTAAACAGTGGAGCAGAGGCCGACGCAGGGGGTCTTGATGGTCTGATTGGGCATAGGTAGGCAAAACACGGGAAAGCAGAACAGGTCGGCATGTTAGCCCTTTGTCTAACATTCATCACCCCTCAAAATTCGAGGGCTCAGGGTCTATTGGACTTTGGTGACGGCCGCGACGGATGCCCGCGCCTTGCCTCGCACACGTTAGCCCGGCAACGCGGCTCGCCACCAAAGTTCAATAGACCCTGACTTACCTTTAATTTTTTTTTGCCGTAGAATCAGCCAGCCTTTTAAGGCGCCAATGTCCGTTAGAAGCTGTTTTCAAAGCGTCACGAGCACAGTCGTTCCTTCAGAGCGGTGTTGGCGAAGGGTTTTTCAGCGGTGAAAAACCTGACGCCAACCCTCATCAGCTCCCCGTTCTGCAGGCGTAAAACTTTGAAAGCAGCTTCTGTAAGGAATTGCCGGTAATTCTGGCTAAGCGGCCCACAACGCCACGCAGCGCATGAGTACGGCAATTTCGGGATGAGCGTCCCGGACACCCATTTGGGACCACTGATGAGGGTAATAACTGTGCTTGAAGCCTACCGCAAACATATCGAAGAGCGTGCAGCACTGGGTATCGTTCCCCAGCCGCTTAACGCCGAACAAACTGCAGGCCTGGTCGAGCTGCTGAAGAATCCCCCGGCTGGCGAAGAAGCCTTCCTCGTTGACCTGATCACCAATCGCGTTCCGCCAGGCGTGGACGAAGCTGCCTATGTAAAGGCCGGTTTCCTCTCTGCCCTCGCCAAAGGCGAAGCCAAATCCCCTCTGATCGACAAGAAACGCGCTGTTGAACTGCTCGGCACCATGCAGGGCGGCTACAACATCGTGACGCTGGTCAATCTGCTGGACGACGCCGAACTGGCGCCAGTGGCTGCCGAAGAACTCAAGCACACCCTGCTGATGTTCGATGCTTTCCACGACGTCGCTGAACGCGCCAAGAACGGCAACGTTCACGCCAAAGGCGTGCTGCAATCCTGGGCCGACGGCGAGTGGTTCAAGAACCGCCCTGTGCTGGCCGACAAGATCAGCCTGCGCGTGTTCAAGGTGACTGGCGAAACCAACACCGACGACCTGTCCCCTGCTCCTGATGCCTGGTCCCGCCCTGACATCCCGCTGCACGCCCTGGCCATGCTGAAAATGGCTCGCGACGGCATCGTGCCGGACGTGCAAGGCTCCATCGGTCCGATGAAGCAGATCGAAGAAATGCGCAACAGCGGCTTCCCGATCGCCTACGTCGGTGACGTGGTCGGTACCGGTTCGTCGCGTAAATCGGCCACCAACTCGGTGCTGTGGTTCTTCGGCGACGACGTTCCTTACGTGCCGAACAAGCGTGCTGGCGGCTTCTGCTTCGGCAGCAAGATCGCTCCGATCTTCTACAACACCATGGAAGATGCCGGCGCACTGCCAATCGAATTTGATGTGACCAACATCAACATGGGCGACGTGATCGACCTGTACCCGCACGCTGGCAAAGTCTGCAAGCACGGTACCGACGAAGTCATCACCACCTTCGAAATGAAGACCCCAGTGCTGTTGGACGAAGTCCGTGCCGGCGGTCGTATTCCGCTGATCATCGGCCGTGGCCTGACCGACAAGGCTCGCGCCGAACTGGGTCTGCCAGCGTTCGACCTGTTCAAGAAACCGGATGCCCCGATCGAAAGCACCAAGGGTTTCACCCTGGCGCAGAAAATGGTCGGCAAGGCGTGCGGCGTAGCCGGTGTGCGTCCAGGCACCTACTGCGAACCGAAGATGACCACCGTGGGTTCCCAGGACACCACCGGTCCAATGACCCGTGACGAACTGAAAGACCTGGCGTGCCTGGGCTTCTCCGCTGATCTGGTGATGCAGTCGTTCTGCCACACCGCGGCTTATCCAAAGCCGATCGACGTGACCACCCACCACACCCTGCCTGACTTCATCATGACCCGCGGCGGCGTTTCCCTGCGTCCGGGCGACGGCATCATCCACAGCTGGCTGAACCGCATGCTGCTGCCGGACACCGTCGGTACCGGTGGTGACTCGCACACCCGTTTCCCGATGGGCATTTCGTTCCCGGCCGGTTCCGGTCTGGTCGCATTCGCCGCTGCCACCGGCGTAATGCCGCTGGACATGCCGGAATCGATCCTGGTGCGCTTCAAAGGCGAAATGCAACCGGGCGTCACCCTGCGTGACCTGGTTCACGCCATTCCTTACTTCGCGATTCAGGCTGGCCTGCTGACCGTCGAGAAGAAAGGCAAGAAGAACGCCTTCTCCGGCCGCATCCTGGAAATCGAAGGCCTGGACAACCTGAGCATCGAACAGGCTTTCGAGCTGTCCGACGCCTCTGCCGAACGTTCGGCTGCCGGTTGCACCATCAAGCTGTCGAAAGAATCGATCACCGAATACCTGCAATCGAACATCACCCTGCTGCGCTGGATGATCGGTGAAGGCTACGGTGATGTGCGTACCCTGGAACGTCGTGCTCAAGCGATGGAAGCCTGGATCGCCAACCCTGAGTTGATGGTTGCCGATGCTGACGCCGAATACGCTGAAGTCATCGAAATCGACCTGGCCGACATCAAAGAGCCTGTGCTCTGCGCGCCAAACGATCCGGACGACGCCCGTCTGCTGTCCAGCGTTGCTGGCGAGAAGATCGACGAAGTGTTCATCGGCTCGTGCATGACCAACATCGGTCACTTCCGCGCTGCCGGTAAACTGCTGGAACAGGTCAAGGGTCAGCTGCCAACCCGTCTGTGGCTGTCGCCGCCGACCAAAATGGACGCTCACCAGCTGACCGAAGAAGGCTACTACGGCATCTACGGCAAAGCCGGTGCACGCATGGAAATGCCAGGCTGCTCGCTGTGCATGGGTAACCAGGCACGTGTAGAGCCGAACTCCACCGTGGTGTCGACGTCGACCCGTAACTTCCCGAACCGTCTGGGTGACGGCGCGAACGTCTACCTGGCTTCGGCCGAGCTGGCGTCCGTTGCGTCCATCCTGGGTCGCCTGCCGACCGTCGAGGAGTACATGGAATACGCTGGCAAGATCGACAGCATGGCGGCCGACGTTTACCGCTACCTGTCCTTCGACCAGATCGCCGAGTTCCGTGAAGCTGCTGCGAACGCCAACATCCCGGTCGTTCAAGCCTAACGTTACAACGCAATAAAAAACGCCGCCCATCGTGAGATGAGCGGCGTTTTTTTATGCCTTCAGGAAGACCGCCTTATCGTTACTGATCGTTCCCACGCTCCGCGTGGGAATGCAGCCCGGGACGCTCCGCGTCCCCTTCGAGAGCTGGAACGCGGAGCGTCCCTTGAGGCATTCCCACGCAGAGCGTGGGAACGATCATCGCGAGCAAGCCCGCTCCCACAGGGTATTCAGCGTGCCCGGAAGATCGGCACTCAGGCGGTCAGGGAGTAGATCAACGCCGAAATCGCCACCAGGCCAACCGCCGTCACGAAGACGTTAGAGGCTTGACCACGGAAGCGCGCCATCGCCGGAACCTTGCGGATTGCGTACATCGGCATCAGGAACAGGATCGCCGCGATGATCGGGCCACCGAGGGTTTCGATCATGCCGAGAATGCTCGGGTTCAGAGTCGCAACGATCCAGCAGACCACCAGCATGAACGCCGCGGTCATGCGGTCCAGCGTCTTCGGTGCAGGGCGTTTGCCGCTCTTGATGATCAGGCCCTTCAAGCCTTCGCTGGCGCCGATGTAGTGGCCCAGGAACGACTTGGAAATGGCGACGAAGGCAATCAACGGCGCCGCGAAGGCGATGGTCGGGTTGCTGAAGTGGTTGGCCAGGTACGACAGGATCGACAGGTTCTGCGCCTTGGCTTCCGCCAGTTGCGCCGGCGACAGGGTCAGCACGCAGCTGAAGACGAAGAACAGCACCATCACCACCATCAAGAGGTGGGCACGGGACAGGATCTGCGAGCTGCGCTCTTCGGCATGCGCGCCGTAGCGACGCTTCTGGTCCACCGCGAACGCCGAGATGATCGGCGAATGGTTGAACGAGAACACCATCACCGGAATCGCCAGCCATAGCGTGTGCAGCAGCGCCGACGACTCAGGCAGCGTGGATGCAGTGCTGAGGATGCCGCCATTCCAGTGCGGAACCAGGAACACCGCCAAAAACAGCAGCGCGACGATGAACGGATACACCATCAGGCTCATGGCCTTGACGATCACCTGTTCGCCGCAACGCACCACTGCCAACAGGCCGAGAATCAATACGAACGACAGCACGGCGCGCGGTGGCGGCATGATGTGCAGTTGATGTTCGAGGAAACTGCCCACGGTGTTGGTCAGGGCTACGCTGTAGATCAGCAGGATCGGGAAGATCGCGAAGAAATACAGCAACGTGATCAACGCGCCGGCCTTGATGCCGAAGTGCTCTTCCACCACTTCGGTGATGTCGGCGCCTTCGCGGCCGGACAAGACAAAGCGGGTCAGGCCACGGTGGGCGTAAAACGTCATGGGGAATGCCAGCACCGCCAGGATCAGCAGCGGCCAGAAGCCGCCCAGCCCCGCGTTGATCGGCAAAAACAGGGTGCCGGCCCCGATTGCCGTGCCAAACAGGCCCAGCATCCAGGTGGTGTCATGGCGATTCCAGCTTTCTAGGCTCGCTGGTGTTGCCGCTACATAGCGTTCGTCGACGCTATTGGCCTGATCATTCATCCGCTCGGATCTCCGCTTTCCGGTCACTTGCCACCCGGTCAGGACGAGTCGGAAAAACCCGACAGGCAGCGCCCTGGCCGAAACAGGGGCGCGATTGTCCGGGATTAATCAACAGAAGCAAAGACTTAGCTGAGGAATGGTTATGCGGATCAGATGCAGCTGACGCTATGGCAACAAATCCTCTCCATCTGCCCCGCTCTGATCTAGTGTTGTCATTAGAAGGATCGCAGGCTTCGCCAGCTCCGACACCGGGAGCCAAAGCCCCTGACCATTGCCAAACCGCTCTGGAGTCAGCAACCTGAAACGACGTTCAAACCCCGACATTCCGCTGCCCACAGGAGCCCAGCATGACCGCAACTGTTCTGGTACTGGTTGAAACCATTAATGAATACCTGCCGATTCTCGAACATCAGGGGTTTCATTTGATCCTGGCCCCGACCCCGGCCGAGCGCGCCGCCGCCATTGCCCGACAGGGCAGCCAGATCGATGCGGTGCTGACGCGCGGTCCATTGGGCCTGCGTGCCGATGAAATGGCCGCCCTGCCCAACCTTAAGATCATCTGCGTGATCGGGGCCGGTTACGAACACGTCGACCTGCAAGCCGCCGCCGACCGTGGTATCACCGTCACCAATGGGGCCGGCGTCAATGCCTCTTCCGTCGCCGACCACGCCATGGCGTTGCTGCTGGCACTGGTGCGCGATATTCCTCGGGCCGATGCTGCCGTGCGTCGGGGCGAGTGGCCGAAAATCATGCGCCCTTCCCTGGCCGGCAAACGCCTGGGCATCCTCGGCCTCGGTGCCGTCGGCATCGCTATCGCCAAACGTGCCGCCAACGGCTTCGACATGAGCGTGAGTTACCACAACCGCCAGCATCGCAGCGACGTGCCCTACAGCTTTTGCTCGACGCCGACCGAACTGGCACGCCATTCGGATTTTCTGATCGTTGCCGCACCCGGCGGGCTCGGCACTCAGCACTTGATCAACAGGCAGGTACTCGACGCTTTAGGGCCTAACGGATTTATCGTCAACATCGCGCGGGCCAGCGTGATCGTCACGGCTGACCTGATCAGCGCGCTGGAACAACGACGGATCGCTGGCGCCGCGCTGGATGTCTTCGATAACGAACCCCAGGTGCCGGACGCCCTCAAGGGGCTGGCCAACGTGGTTCTGACCCCACATGTCGCCGGGTTGTCCCCGGAGGCCACCCAAGGCACCGTGGAACTGGTCGGCAAAAACCTGACGGCGTTTTTTTCCGGTCAACCGGTACTCACCCCCATCGCTTTACCGCCGCCGTCGGCAGCCGCCCGCAACACTCATTAAAGGGCGCACTAAAGGACGCCCAACAGCGTCCAGAGTCGACGGGATTCGGCATCGGCGCTGATCAGTTCTCCAAGCAGCTCACTCAGGGGCTTGTTGCCCCATTCCACACCTCGTTTGATCAAATAGGGAACCGGGCTGTGGGGTTCGGTGCGCGCCAGGTACTCGGCGATCAACAGCAATTGCCGGTACGCCTCTTCACGACTCGCCGGCTCGCTGAACACCTGAGGCGCCGCAATGACGAGCGGCACGTCGGCCAGGCTCGATGCCACCACCGCTGGAATTTCGACAGGCGCCGGGGTCGGTTTTCGTGGGTGCATGGCGATGAACTCCTGAACCAGCGTCAACAACGCTTCAATCACGTCCTGCAACGCTTTGAAGCCTGGGGCCTGATTGCCGAGATAAGCGTCGCTCCACACCTCCAGGCGTTGCAGGTGCTGCTGGCTGAGCAGCAGCGTGCCCTGGCTGCGCAACCAGAATGACAACGGGGTGGCGCGAATCTGTTCGGTGAGTTTTTTCTGTTCGTTACGCGCGTTCTCCGCCGAGGTCTTGGCCGTTTTACTGTCGCTGGCCTGTACCTGTTGCAGCTGCAACCGACGCCAGGCATCCAGACAGAAGCCATCGAACTCGTTGTTGCGCGGCTCGAACACCGGCACTCGGGTCAGCAACACTTCAGCGTAGCGTCGAGCCAGCCATTCGAGCGGTATCACCCGCCATGACTGATCGCCGTCCTCAGCCTGTGGGTGCAGGTGCTCGGGATAGCGTTCGCATAACCCGGCCACCAGCGCCAGGCTGCCCGGCAAACCTTCGAGCCCGTCCTGATGCAGCCAGGCCTCACCCAACCAGGCGCTGAGCATCAAATCCTTGCTGCGTTCAAGCAGCAGGCTGGTGGTCAGTTTTTCCAGTTCCGGCCATTGGGCGCGTTTGATCGACGACTGCCACACCCCCGTAGGCAAACTGGTGTCGTCCTCACGGCGAAGTTCGCGCAACCGGTCGAACTCGGGTTCATAACGCAGATCCTGGCCACAGGGCGCCTGCTCGCTGATCGGTTCGAGCAGTTGGGTGATCAGTTCCGGCAACGGCGTTGAAGGTTGATTCACAGGCCCTCCTTATCGGATTCGATGTCATGGGCCTCAATGCCCGCGGTCGATCTCGTCACCATGAACGGTGAGCGTGGGGCACGGGTTGGCAAGGGCTGAATGGACAGCGGCAATTTCGAGCCCTGGGTCATCAACGACAGGCGCACAAACATCAGGGTTTGCTCGGTGGTGGTGGTGCTGGCCTGCGTCGTCACGGGCAGGCGCAAGGTCAACGGAAAGTCCGTGTAGTCCATGTTCGGCTGGCGTTGCACCGACACGTGCGAACGCATCAAGCGCAACAACGACCACGGCCCGCTGTACTCCCAGCCCGCTTCCAGATCCCGCACCACCAGGCTCGGCTGCAACGGATCGTTGGCCGGACGCTGGTAGCCATTTCGGGCCCAACGCAAGGTCAGCCGGATCGGTTGGCCAACCATCCAGCGCAGGTTCTGCTGAGCCTCACCGGGGTAGCTGAGCTGTTGATTGCCGGCATTCAAGCCCCAGGCAATCACCTGATCGGCACCGCGCTCTTCCTCTCGATCGGTGCGCCAGCGCACGTCCATCTCCAGCCCCAACACACCGCTTTTGTCGCGTACAAACATCGGGCCCAGCCACGTGCTGGCTTGCTTCAGACGATTGAGAAAGTCCTCGGCGGCCAGGCGCTCCGGGGCCTGGCTCAGCAACAATCCGGCCTGCGCCACCGGCAAACGCTTGTCGATCAGCTCCAGCAAATGCTGAACCCTGGCCGGATCGGCGTCGGCGGCCTGAAGGCCATTGGCAAACGGAAAGCGCTCCGCCAGGTACTGATTGAAATAGTTGGCCAGGTCGTTCCACGCCGCCGCAGCCTGTTGCTGTTGCAGGAACTGGCAGCGCTGCATGGCGGTTTGTTGCAGATCCACCGCCCGCAACGCCAGGGTTCCGCGCCCGCCAGACAGGTTGGCGGTTTGCAGGATCTGGCCGCAGGACGTGGCGTCCATTTCGATGAAGTCGCGACTGACCAATTGTTCGATCTGCGCCGGCGAACTGGCGGGGTTCTGCTCCTTGTACTTGAGCAGTTCGTCGTTGAGCGCACTGAACTGCGTCACGCGTTCATAATCCAGCGCCGAGAGGTTCTGTTGCTGGACTTTGAGCCATTCCAGCGCCGAGGTGCGTCGCTCGGTAATCCCGAGCATGGTGTTGAATTGCTGCTTGAGGCTCAGTTTCAAATCCTGCACGTCGTTGGCGCCATACAGTTGCAGGCCGAGGTTTTTCGAGCCGTCCCACTGGCTGATTTCAGTGCGCCCGCTGAACAGCGGCTGGGCGACGATTTCGTCGAGGCCGCTGACGATTTCGGCCAGGGCGCGGCGGTTCAAGGCAGTTTGCAAACGTGTGGCCAGATCGCTGCGACGCACCTCGATAAAGGCTTTCTGCAAGGCAATCGCCTGGGAGGCCTGCACATTGAAGACGCCCCTGTTGGCCTGCGCATTGTGCTCGCGCAGGCTCGACAACATGGCCTTGACCACTGCGCCTTCGGCCGCTTGCAACAAGGCGCCGCGATACGCCGGGGGAATGCGTGGCAACTCTTCGGCGGCGTAACTCTTGTAGCTGGCGAAATAGTTCAGCGCACTGTCGAGGTCGTCGCCATCAACGCCCTGCCCTTGCCCATCCGGGGCTTCAGAGCGATCCGCCTGTAAGGCGATGGCCACAAAGTCACGCTTGAACAGCGCCTGCACCGCGTTGTTGAGCTGCACCACATGTTCCTGCAAGACCAGTTGCCCGCTGCCTTGCTGGATCAATAAATTGTCCCGGGAGCCGGCCTGGACGATCCATTGATCGCGAAAACTCTGTTGCAGCTTGGCCGCCTGCATTTCCAACTGTTGTTCCAGTTGCGGTCCGAGCAAGGCGCTTTTGCGCACGTTGTCCAGCAACTCGCGATAGCCAGGCACCAGGTCCTGCCCCTTGCCGCGCCCCCACGCCGAATTGGTCAAGCCGATCACCGTTTGCAGGTCATCGACCAGTGCGCGCAAATCTTCGAGCTCGGTGAGGGAGTTGCCACTGCCGGCTTCCAGCCGTTCCAGATGCAGCTTGAGATAACCGGCCTGGCGCACGAAATTGTCGGCCAGGAAATACTGGTCCAGCCAGCGCTCCATCAGCCCGAGGAAATTTTCCTCGATCACCGGGCGCTCGACGGTCAGGTCCAGCGGTCGCAAATCGCTGCCATCGGCATCGAACAACGCACGGTTGTAAAAACCGGCGCGGTGCAACGTGCCGACGTTGAGGTTCAGCGACAACGCGTTGTTGCTCAACAACACCAGGTCTTCGAGGGGCGCCTTGGGGTTGTTCAGCGCCTGACTGAACCACTGGTTCTGCTGCTCCAGATTCACCGCACGCTCCACCAGATCCTTGGCCTTGACGTAGTTTTGCCATTGGGCCGGATCTTCGCTTTCGACGTTGCCCCGTCGTTCGGTGTTGCGGATGGTCTTGAGTTGCGCCAGCTCCGCGCTCAACAGGTCGCGCAACGGCAGCATCAAATGGCTCTGGGCGGTCAGGCGCAACTCGCTCGCCAACTGCGCATCCAGCGAAGAGAACCAGGAGGTCGGAAATACCACTGAGGTGAAGCTCCAGCCCGGCGCCTTTTCCAGCACCCGCCAGAAACCCTGGACGTTGCGCCGGGTCGACTCCAGCCGATGAGATTCATCCGTGACCGCCGCGTAGTTTTTCTGCGCCCCTTGCAGCAGGCGCGACAGTTCATGGGCCTCCTTGACCGAATCCTGCCAGACCCACAGCATGCCCGCGCCCCAGACCAACGCAACCACCAGCGCCACCCCACCGATCACGCGCTGCCAGCGCTGACGCAGGCGTAACAGACGCGGCACCACCTGGGCCAGACCACGTTCGGCGACCACCCGCCGCTGCCACAATTGCCGGGCAAAGGCGCTCTGCTGCAACCCGGTGTCGTAGGCCGAAAACCCGTCGGCGCTGTCTTCCGAGGGCTGATTGGCAGTGAAATAGATACCGCGAAAGCGCGGTGCCTCACCTTGAGCATTGCCCTGGAAAACCGGCTCCAACAAGGATTGCAGATGGCGTCGCAAGGCTTCGAAACGTTCCGGCAAACCATACAGCTCAGTGCTCAGTTGCCCGGACAAGGCGCCGATTTCGATGATCGATTCCGCCAGGGCCCGAGTCACCTGATCCAGTGCCTGATCGCTCCATTGCGCTTGCCAGACCGCATCGGTCCCATGGGGCGACGACCAGCCCAGCGTGCGTTCGCGGGCCTCGACCGGCAGCGCGGTGATCAACTCCTGAAAGCCCGGCAACTCCTCCATGCCGGTAATCACCACGTACACCGGCAGGCTCAGCCCGAACCGTTGCAACAAATCGATGAAGCGTCGACGCGCCGCTAACCCGAGGGTCGCGGCTTGCTCGACGTTGCCCAATCGACTGACCGGCACCGTCCAGATCACTCCGTCCAGCGGACGTTGACTGCGCAAGCGCAGGATCAATCCCAGCAAGCGCCACCAGCCGCCGCGTTGCAGGTGCATGCCTTCATCTGGCAAAAACAGCGCCTGTGGCACCACCAACACTGCACCTTCAGGGTCCGACCACCAGCGACCGAACCAGGCCGGTTTGTCGGTGGGCTGCAAGCGCCACTGAGTACACAATTGCGTGCCCTGGGTTTCGTTACCGAGCATCAGCAGCCATGGGATCTGATAACGGTCCTGGGCGCCCTGCTCTTGCTCCATGTGCCGCACCGCCAGGTAAAAACTGCGAATCGCCGCACCGCTTTGCGTGCGCAACCACCAGACCGCCACCCCGACAATCGCCAGCAGCAACAGCACGGCGATGATGAGGCCGATAATCCCCAGCGTGCTCATGAGTCTTGCTCCGAGACGGACACGGAATCGGTCATCTGCAACACCGGTTCGAGCTCCAGACGAATGTCACGCCAAAACAGCTGCCCCAACCCGGTCAGCAGCAGGACCATGGCGAGAATCCCCACGCCCAGGCGAAAACCGTCGGGCAACGAAAGGCGCACCGGCAATTGCAGCGGCGGCACGGCCGAAGGTTGTTCGAGCCGGGCACTGACGTCGGCATAATCCGCCTCGTGCTGCCAGGCAAAGGTGAACAGCGCCAGGCGCCATTTTTCATGCTGGGCCTGATTCTGTTCGCCGCGCAGACGGCCCTGAAACCCCAGCACCAGACACTGCAAATAAACATTGGCCAGATCGCGAGTGATGGGGAGCTGCTCGTCTAGCAGTTCCTTGATCGCCAGCGGTATTCGCTCACCGGCCTGACGGCTGGCGTACAAGCGCGATTCCAGCGGTTTTTCCTGCCAGGCCGACTGGCCCGGCCACGGCGTGAACAGCAAGGTTTCATCGACCAGCGCGACGAAGGCATAGACCAGCGCCTTGACTTGCTCGGTGGCGGCGTCGCCGACTTTGGCGAATGCCGTTCGCCACAGTCGTTGGGAGATTTGCGTGGACAGTTCGACCACCGCCTCCACCAGCGCTTCGTCTTCGCTGTCCTTGGGCAACTGGTTCCAGTCCTGGGACCATTGCTGCCAGGCCTGGCGAAAAGCACTGCTCAGAGGTGCTTCGTGGAGGCCTCGTGTACCCGACCCGACATTGCCCTCAGACATAGGACGTTCCTTCCTTGATCAAGCACTCTCACTCGCCTGGGCGACAAACAACACCACTTGCCATGGACTGCTGGCCAGCCTGGAAGCCGGTGCGGCAATCAGCAACGGCAACTGCCCGTCGAACCATTGGCCTTCGGCCGTCACCACAAACAACCGCGTATCGTCGCCGACGCTGTAGGCCACTTGTTCATTGCGACTCATGGCCTGATGGGACAAACCGCTCATGCGCTGGCGACTGAGCAGCGCGATGTGCGGCTGCGACGCAATGATCGCCCCGCGCAACCATTCGCTCGCGGCCTGCTCGCTGGCACCGTTGGGCATGCGCAAACCGATGACCAGCCGTTGGCTCGGCTGATCGTCGGGCAATTGAATCGAGAAGGTCTGTTCACTGCGTTCGAACGCCAGGCTGCGATAACCGGCGCGGATCAGTTCGAGGGTCTTTTCAAGCCAGTCGAGCACCGCTTCATAGCCGCGCTGCAGTTCAAGAAAGTCCAGCGGCGCGAACGCCGGAACGCCGGCCAATGGATCAAGCGCCGACCAGGCGCCGGCCAGCCCGAGCAGCAAGCCATACAGCGCCTGAGGCGTCGCCACTCGACTGTTCAGCAGGCCTTCGACCTCCGGCAGCCGCGCCCAGAGCGCCGTCAACTGGCGGCGAATTTCCAGCGCGTCGTCCTGATTGCCGGCCTGCTGCGCCTGGCGCAAACGACCGGCGAGGAACATGCATTTCTCCCGCGCCCTGGCGCACAGCCCCACCACTCGACGACCCAACACCGAGTCGGGCAACAGGCATGGCGTTGGCGGTGTGTAGGGCAACGGAAGAAAACCGCCGCCCTCCTTGCGAATTCTCAGCAGTGGCAGGCAGACGGAATCCGCCTTGTTCAGTTGCGTGCACAAGCGCGGGTTCGGACGCCAGACCGTGATCGACTCGGGGTACTCGCCGCTCGTGAGGTCCGGCAACGCATCGCCGACCACCGATTGCAGTCGCCCCTTGAGCGGCAGCAACTGCCCGGCGCGCCACAGCGGACTGATTGCCAGGTACACGGTGACGGTGGCGTTGTCGGTGGCGTCGATCGCTTCACTGACGTCGAGCTCCAGCATCGGCCCGACACCGGCCTGCAGATTGACCGGCAAACCGTCCGGCAAGGTCGCCTGCAAACTGATCAGTCGTACCAGCCCGGCGCTCAATGCAGAGGGATCGAATTCGACGCGGGTCACGCCCCAGAACCACGGATTACAGGCCTGGGCGAAATGCGCCACCAGCGCTTCGGCCCGCAGCCCTTGCAACTGAAAATGCTGGGGCAACAACTGCATGCCCTCATGCCAGCAAACCGCGTCAGGTAGCAGACTCATACGATTCCCTTCGACCTCTCGTGGCGCCGCGCAAAAATGGGCGGCCTGGCCCAATGTCTGTCAGTTAAGACGCGGAACCTGTGGGAGCGGGCTTGCTCGCGAAAGCGGTGTGTCAGGCGACTTCAATGTTGACTGTGCCGCCGTCTTCGCGAGCAAGCCCGCTCCCACATGGATCGCGTTTAACTGACCGGTATTACGGCCGGGCTCCTACATGTCTGTTCGCGCATCCTAATCTCTGTGTTCAGTTCGGGTGATCGCTGACCAGCGTCATCTCGCGACTGTCGAACTTGAGCCAGGCGCTGTTCTGATCGTCCAGCCGTAACCGGTGTGCTCCGGGAGTGTTATAGCTGGCGAAGACTAAAAGTCCAGCCGCCCGCTTGCCCCCCAGCGGGAAGGGTTGTTTGTCGATGAATTGACCGGGCACCAGCTCCAGTCCCCAGACCGTCATCAGCTGTCGGTAGTCACGCTGGAACTGCTCGCGTTCGGCGAACCACTGCCGGGCGGTGATACCCGACAACTGCTTGAGCAGATCCGCGTCGTTCACCGCAATGAAGTCCACCGCGATCGGCGTGTCATCGTTGGCGCGGGGCGCGACGTCCAGCGTCAGGTTATCGAGGTCGACACGAGGTCCGAACAACGAACACCCGGCGAGTGACAGGAGCAGAACCAAAGAAAAAAAACGTGCGTACAAAATGAATTTTCCTTTTCTCGATACAGTCCAAAAATGCTTTTTGTTTGCTTTTTTATAGACCTGTTCTAGCGTCTTGGGTAGTTCGGTCGGCACGACGAATGTGGAAGGTTCGTCAAAGGAATGACAGGTCCTCTGCCCTCCCTTTCTAACCTACGGTCCAGTAAGGGAATGCGATGAAACGGGCCTCCCGATGCATTGCGCCCGCCTCATGCATCGGAGTCAGCCACCATGGCAGAAAGTACTCAGCACAAGCTCGACAGGGTTCGCCCGCCCCGGGTGCAAATCACCTACGACGTCGAAATCGGCAACGCCATCGAGAAGAAAGAATTGCCGTTGGTTGTCGGCATCCTGGCCGATCTCTCCGGCAAGCCTCTGGAGCCACTCCCGAAATTGAATGAACGGCGCTTCACCGAAATCGATCGCGACAACTTCAACGAAGTGCTCGCCTCGATCGGCCCGCGCGCCACCTTGCAGGTCACCAACACCCTCAGCGGCGACGACAGCAAACTCAACATCGAGCTCAACTTCAAACACATCGACGACTTCGATCCGGTCAAGGTGGTTGAGCAAGTCACTCCGCTGCGGCGTCTGTTCGAAGCCCGTCAGCGTCTGCGCGATCTGCTGACCAAGCTCGATGGCAACGATGATCTGGACAAGCTGTTGCGTGACGTCATCGCCAACACCGAGGGACTGCAAGAGATCAAGTCTGCCCGCCCGGAAACCGCCGCCCCCGCCCCCGCCCCCGCAGGCGATGCAGAAGTACCGGCCGAACCGCAAGCCTGATCGTTCATCCACTTAGGGAGAATTTGCCATGCCCGCCTCATCCGCCGCCCAGAGCCAAGCCAGCGACAGTACCGCCCAGACCTTGTCTCTGCTCGATGAAATAATCGCCAAAGGCCGCATGGCCCATGACGACAGCCAGCAGGATTACGCCCGCGACATGCTCGCGGAATTCGCCACCCAGGTACTCGACGAAGGCATGGCCATCGACAAGGACACCGTGGCGATGATCAACGACCGCATCAGCCAGATCGACGAGCTGATCAGCGCTCAACTCAACGAAGTGTTGCACCACCCGGACCTGCAAAAACTCGAAGCCTCCTGGCGCGGCCTGCACCTGCTGGTGAAAAACACCGAGACCAGTTCCCGGCTGAAACTGCGTCTGCTAAATGTGACCCAGAAAGAGCTGCAGAACGACCTGGAAAAAGCCGTCGAGTTCGACCAGAGTGCGCTGTTCAAGAAGATCTACGAAGAAGAATACGGCACCTTCGGCGGCCACCCGTTCAGCCTGCTGGTGGGTGACTACACCTTCGGCCGGCACCCGCAGGACATCGGCCTGCTGGAGAAACTCTCGAACGTCGCCGCGGCCGCTCACGCGCCGTTCATTGCTGCCGCCAGCCCCCGGTTGTTCGACATGAACAGCTTCACCGAACTGGCCGTGCCGCGTGACCTGTCGAAAGTCTTCGAAAGCCAGGAGCTGATCAAGTGGCGCTCGTTCCGCGAAAGCGAAGACTCGCGTTATGTGTCGCTGGTGCTGCCGCACTTCTTGCTGCGTCTGCCCTACGGCCCTGACACGTCGCCGGTGGAAGGCATCAACTACGTCGAAGACGTCAACGGCAGCGACCACGGCAAATACCTGTGGGGCAATGCTGCGTGGGCCTTGTCGCAACGAATCACCGAAGCCTTCGCCAAGTACGGCTGGTGCGCGGCGATACGCGGTGCCGAAGGCGGTGGTGCGGTGGAAGGCCTCCCGGCCCATACCTTCCGCACAACCTCTGGCGACCTGTCGCTCAAATGCCCGACCGAAGTGGCGATCACCGACCGACGCGAGAAAGAGCTCAACGACCTCGGCTTCATCGCCCTGTGCCACAAAAAAAACAGCGACGTGGCAGTGTTCTTCGGCGGCCAGACCACCAACAAATCCAAGCTCTACAACACCAACGAGGCGAACGCCAACGCGCGGATTTCGGCGATGTTGCCGTACGTGCTCGCGGCCTCGCGTTTCGCGCATTACCTGAAGGTGATCATGCGCGACAAGGTCGGTAGTTTCATGACCCGCGACAACGTGCAGACCTATCTCAACAACTGGATCGCCGACTACGTGCTGATCAACGACAACGCGCCGCACGAGATCAAGGCGCAGTACCCGTTGCGTGAAGCTCGAGTGGATGTGACCGAGGTGGCCGGCAAACCGGGTGCCTACAAGGCCACGGTGTTCCTGCGGCCACACTTCCAGCTCGAAGAGCTGACCGCGTCGATCCGCCTGGTCGCAACCCTGCCGCCACCGGTAGCCGCCTAAAGTCGGTGAAACTTCGTGGCGAGGGGGCAAGCCCCCTCGCCACAGGTCTAAATTGAATTTCTTCAGGAGTTTCATGCGATGGATGCAATCATTCTCGACCTCGGCGGCGACATCAAAGGCGATAGCCTGCTCGAGGGTTACAAGGACAAGATCGAAGTCATGTCCTACAGCCACAACGTGGCGATGCAAGTGACCAACGACGTCAGCAATTCGGAGCGTACCTCCGGCAAGCCGCACATCGGCGAGTTCACCCTGACCAAATTCGTCGACAGCTCGACGCCCTCTCTCAACGAGTATTGCTGCGCCGGCAAACCAATCCCGGAAGCCAAAATCACCATCGGCCGCAACGCCGCCGAAGGCAGCGGTCAACTGATGCCATTCATCATCTACACCCTGACCAACGTCGTGCTGTCCAACGTCAGCGTCAGTGGCGGTACCGGTGGTAAACCGGTGGAAACCCTGTCGCTGAACTTCACCAAAATCAAGTGGGAACTCACCGCCCAGAAAGACGACGGCACCAAGGAAGGCACGGCCGCCTCGACCTGGGACATGGCCGCCAACAAGCTCGTCAAGTAAGCGGACGCGTCGGCCATGGCAGGCACCGGCATCCTCCCACCGTTGTTCGAACGCCTCGCTTCAAGCGAGGTCGACACCGTGCAGTTGTTCGATCGCCAAGGGCTGCTCGACTCGGTACACACGGAGTTGTTGCGCCTGTTCAACACCCGACGCGGCCAACGCCCACTGACCTCCCCGCCGAGCATTCTCGACTACGGCATCGCTGACTGGACCGCCTTGCAACAGCAGCGCAGCGATGACCGTCGTCAGTTGGCACGGGAAGTCCGTGAGGCCATCACCCATTTCGAACCGCGCCTGCAACTGGGCGAGGTCCAGGTCAATCCGGTCCCCGGCCATCCGCAGCAACTGAGCATTCGGCTACTGGGTGAGTTGCGCAGCGGCCAGCAGCACTGGCCCGTGGCATTTGTCATCGAGAAGGCCGGCAATGGCCTTGAGGTGCGTCATGAGCGACTCGATTGACCCGCAACTGCTCGATTACTACCAGCGCGAACTGACCTGGCTGCGGCACGCCGGGAGCATTTTTGCCGAGCGTTATCCCAAGGTCGCCAGACGCCTGGAATTGTCTCCCGGTGAATGCCCCGACCCGCATGTCGAACGCCTGCTCGAAGGTTTCGCCTTGCTCGCGGCGCGCTTGCAACGGCGGCTCGATGACGACTACGCCGAATTCAGCGACGCCTTGCTCGAACAGCTTTACCCGCTGGCGATGCGGCCATTACCGTCCTGCGCGATCGTGCAGTTCGAGCCGGATCCGAGCAAGGGCAACCTCGCCGGCGGTTACCCGCTGCCACGAGACACGCCGCTGTTCGTCACCACCAGCAAAGGTGAAAGCATCCATTTTCGCACCAGCGCCGCGGTTCGATTGTGGCCGCTGCAAATCAATGAAGCGCTGTTGCTGGGCAGCGACGAAGCCCAGGCCCTGACCGGCGTTGCACAGGCGCGCTCGGCCCTGCGCCTGAGCCTGCGTTGCCTCGGTAAAAGCCAGTGGCCGGAGTTGGCGATCAAACAGTTGCGCGTGCACCTCGCCGCCTCCCCGATGATCAATGCCTGCCTGTATGACCTGCTCGGCGCCCATGCCGTGAAGGTGCTGGCCGGCCCCGTCGGCAGCGTGCCGAAAGTGTTGGCGGGGTTGCCGGACATTGTCGGTTTCGCCAGCGACGAAGTGCTGTTGCCGGACGAGGACGGCGTGCATCCGGGCATGCGTCTGCTCGCCGAATACTTTGCCTTCCCGGACAAATTCAATTTCTTCGATATCCCGTTGGCCGGTGCCACCAGCGACAGCCAGACGCTGTACCTGTACATCGTCTTCGACCGCGCCCCGGCCAACCGTCTGCACCTTCAAGCCAGCGACTTCGCCTTGGGCTGTGCGCCGGTGATCAATCTGTTTCCACGAACCTCGGAGCCCCTGCGCCCGGACGGCACTCGCAGCGAGTACCGCCTGGTCGCCGACAGTCATCGGGAAAACAGCGTCGAGATCCACAGCATCCGAGCGATGCGCGCCAGTTCCAGTCAGGGTGTGCTGCGTGTTCCTGCTTATTACGGCAGCCAGCATATCGGCGGTGAAAAGCAATGCTACTGGCACGCGCGACGGGTCAGCGGCATGACCCCGAATCGTCTGGGCACCGACCTGATGGTGAGCCTGGTGGACACCCGTCTCGACCCATTGTCCGAGACCACCGAATACAGCCTCACCGCCGAACTGCTGTGTACCAACCGACACTTGGCCCAGAGCCTTCCGGCCGGGACACCACTGGGTTTCGAACGACCGGGGCCAGTGGCCTGGGCACGCCTGCGCAATCCACCCAGCCCGCAGAGCTTGCCGCGACTGGATGGCGAATCCCGTTGGCGGCTGGTATCGCAACTGACCCTCAATCATTTGTCGCTGGTCGAGGGGCCGCAGGCGCTGGATGCCCTCAAGGAAATCCTCCAACTGCACAACCTGCGTGACGAGGCCAGCGCCCTACGGCAGATCGAAGGTTTGCTAAGTCTTGGCTGCGAACGAGTGATCGCCCATGTCGGCGAAGATGCGTGGCGCGGCTGGCGCAATGGGCTGGAAGTTCAGCTGCAACTCGACCCGCAGCATTTCGTCGGCAGCAGCGCCGTGTTGTTTTCAGCGGTGCTGGCGCAGTTCTTTTCACTCTATGCCACGGCCAATCGCTTTGTGCGCACGGTCCTGGTCCAGTCAGACAAGGAGGTCAAGACATGGCAACCCCAAGCCGGCATGCCACTGTCCCTCTGAGCCTGAGTCAGAAGCTGCGGCACGACCCGCAGGCGTTCGAGTTGTTGCAGGCGTTGCTGCTGCTGGAGCGCGAACACCCACAAGCCGAGTCCCTGGGCAGCGGCACCGCGCCTCAAGCGGAAGCCCTGCGCCTGCGCGGGCCGTTAACGGCGCTTTTTTCCGCCAGCGAAATCGAAAGCCTGACCCAGGAACCCGGTCAGCAACCGACGCTCAGTACTCCGGTGTTTGGCCTCGGCGGACCCGACGGGCCCCTGCCCTATGCCTATCAGGAATGGCTGCAGCAACGGGCTCGCGCCAAGGACCATGCTCCGGCCGAGTTCCTCGACCTGTTCCAGCATCGCCTGCTCAGCCTGCTGTACAAGGTGATGCGCAAACACCGGATTGCCGTCGGCTTTACGGCCCCCGGCGCGTCCCCGGTGCAGGCGCAACTGCGGGCGCTGACCGGGTTATTGCCCAAAGCCTTGCAAGAACGTCAGGCCGTTCCCGATTCCGCCGTACTGGCATGCAGCGCGCTGTTCGCCGACGGTCGTCGCTCCCTCGCCGGCTTCGCCGCGATCGTGCGCGAGCACTTCGAACTGCCGGTCGCACTCAGCGCCTATGAAGGTGCCTGGCGGGAAATCCCACCCGCCAGTCGCAGCCGCCTGCAACCGGGAGGCCGCAACCTGCAACTGGGCCGCAGCGCCGTGGCCGGCACCCGGGTCTGGGATGAACACGCCGGCATCCGCCTGACGCTCGGTCCGCTGACCTCGGCGCAGGCGGCGCGGTTTCTGCCGGACGGCGAATCCCATCCAGCACTGGCCAGCCTCAGCGCGCTGTACTTCGGCCCCGATCTGGATTGCGCGCTGGTGTTGTTGGTGCGCGGTGCCAGCCCGATAAAACTCGGTCGCCAGGCCCCGCCCTTGCTCAGTTGGAACGGTGGCCTGCAACGCCAGACCAGCCTCGCCGTGCAACAGATCGAAACCCGCCTTCGTCAGCTGGAGATCACCTGAACATGGAACTGGCCAGCCTGATCGGACGCCTCAACCCGGACAACCGCCGCGCCCTCGAACGGGCCGCGCAACGCTGCCTGCAACGAGGTCATCATTACGTCGAAATCGAGCACCTGCTGCTTGAGTTGCTGGACATCGAGGGCGGTGACTTCGCCTACCTGCTGCAGCGCTTCGGCCTGGAGCGCGATGCCCTGACGGCGGAAATCAACAAGGCTCTGGAACTGTTCAAATCCGGCAGCACCCGCACCCCGGCGCTCTCCGCGCAAACCATCGGCCTGCTCGAAGACGCGGTGGTTCAGGCCAGTGTGCTCGGTCTCGACAGCATCCGTTCCGGCTTGCTGCTGCTGGCCTTGCTCGACCGCGATGAACGCCGCAGCCTGCTGCTCAATAGCGCCTCGTCGCTGTTGAAAATTCCGCGGGAAGCCTTGCGCAGCAACCTGCTGGAGTGGACCGAAAACTCTCGCGAACACGTCGGCGGCACGCGGCCTGCCAATGCCGGCAAGCCGCAGCCGAAACAGGATTCGGTGCTCGATCAGTTCACCCAGGACCTGACCGCCGACGCCCACGCCGGGCGCATCGACCCCATCGTCGGGCGTGACGGCGAGATTCGCCAGTGCATCGACATCCTGCTCAGGCGTCGGCAGAACAACCCGATCCTGGTCGGCGCGCCGGGCGTGGGCAAAACGGCAGTGGTCGAAGGCCTGGCCCTGCGCATTGCCGCTGGCGATGTACCGCCGTCGCTGCAGGAAGTCAGCCTGCGGGTACTCGACCTCGGTTTGTTGCAGGCCGGGGCCGGGGTCAAAGGCGAGTTCGAACAGCGGCTCAAAGGCGTGATTGACGCGGTGCGCAGCGCCGATAAACCGATCATTCTATTCATCGACGAAGCCCACACCCTGATTGGCGCCGGCGGCGCGGAAGGCGGCAGCGACGCGGCCAACCTGCTCAAACCGGCGCTGGCCCGTGGCGAGTTGCGCACCCTCGCCGCCACGACCTGGCTTGAGTACAAAAAATACTTCGAGAAAGACCCGGCCCTCGCCCGGCGCTTTCAGTTGGTGCAAGTCGAGGAACCGGACGAAACCACCGCCGTGGAAATGCTTCGTGGCGTGGCCGCGAAACTGGAACAGCACCACGGCGTGCAAGTGCTCGACGCAGCGATCCACGAAGCGGTGAAACTGTCCCACCGCTACATCTCCGGGCGCCAGTTGCCGGACAAAGCCATCAGCGTGCTCGACACCGCCTGCGCCCGGGTCGCCCTCGGCCAGCACGACGTGCCGCCACCGCTGGAAAGCCTGCGCCATCGCCAGAACAGCCTCAAGGATGAAGTCGAACGCCTGCGTCGCGAACAGGCCACCGGGCTCGATCACCGTGAACGCATCACCCTGCTGGAAACCGAATCCGTCGGCAACGTGCAAGCCATTCGCGACCTGGAAATCCGCTGGAACGAAGAACGGATCGCCGTGCGCGAACTGCTGGAAACCCGCCGCGAGTTACTCACCTTGAGCGAACGCGCCGACAACGAAAAACCGGACGAAGCCACTGACAGCCGCATCGATCATCTGGCCGCCGAACTGGTACGACTCGAGGCCGGTCTGGATGCCATTCGCCAGGACGATCCGCTGGTGCCGGAACAGGTCGACGCAAAAACCGTGGCCGCCGTGATCGCCGGCTGGACCGGTATCCCGGTGGGCAAAATGCTCGCCGACGAAGCCCACGCCGTACGCACCCTCGGCCAGCGCATGGGCCTGCGGGTCATGGGCCAAAGCACCGCGCTGAACACCATCGCCCAACGCCTGCAAGCCTACCGCGCCGGCCTTACCGACCCACAGAAACCGGTCGGCGTGTTCCTGCTGGTCGGCCCCACGGGCGTGGGCAAAACCGAAACCGCTTATGCGTTGGCCGATGCGCTCTACAGCGGCGAACGCAACCTGATCAGCATCAACCTTTCCGAATACCAGGAAGCCCACACCGTCAGCCAACTCAAAGGTGCCCCGCCCGGCTACGTCGGCTACGGCAGCGGCGGCGTACTCACCGAAGCGGTGCGGCGCAAACCTTATTCGGTGGTGCTGCTCGACGAAATCGAAAAGGCCCACCCGGATGTGCTCGAAGCCTTCTACAACGTCTTCGACAAAGGCGTCATGGAGGATGGGACCGGCCTGGTGGTGGACTTCAAAAACACCGTGATGCTCGCCACCAGCAACGTTGGCGCTGAATTGCTGCTCGACACACCGACCACGCAACTGGGCACCGATGCCTTCAACGAAGCGCTGCATAAAGTGCTGCTGAAAGCGTTTCGGCCAGCGTTTCTGGCGCGCATGACGGTGGTGGCGTATCGGCCTCTGGATGAGGTGACGCTGGAAGGGATTGTGTTGGCGAAGCTGGAGAAATTGCGCGGACGCTACAAGGCTGCAACCGGGAAACAGTTTGAGTTTGATGCCGGGATAGTGCAGGCGGTGTTGGCCAAGTGCAGTGCTGCCGGGGCACGGGATGTTGAGAATGTGTTGATGACGCAGGTGACGGGGAAGTTGGCGGAGTGGGTGTTGGAGTGAATACAGGATGCAGCCCGCCCAGTTCGTAGAAAAATGTAAAACAAGTTAACAAGGAGTTTTGCCATGACATTAAGCAATAGCGCAACCAGAAAACATACCAACGGAAAGTATAAAAATACCCAACCAAAGATAACACAAGAGTTAGCTTAAATACCGACACCCTTAACAACGGCTCTCATAGGCAACCACAATATCAACACACGTTCAATACAAAGGAATCAAACCAATGGCGACTCGTATTTTTTTTCGCGGTGACAGTCGTGCACCTTATGGTCAGCATAGTATCTTCGCTCTGGGTTTTTCAAGGAGGGACTTGACAGCGCCAAGCCCTGTCTATAGAGCGACGCCGAACTACGCAGGCGACATTGAACCTGACAGTGCTGTCTGTGTGTCTGCACGCATTAGTGCATCCGCGCTATTCCCTTTGGATGTTGCAGTAGCACGAACGTATATTTATGCAGTGGCATTAGATACCAGCGCAGTCACCAACACTCATAAACGGCAGGTCGAGGACGGCCTTGCTGGAGTAGCGGTCAGCGGCGTTAATGCTCTTTGGCCATTGTTTGCTCAAGAACTTGCGATTCCCGAGATCCCGGCAAATCAGATTATTGCGTCGGTTGCGTGCGACAGAGTATGGAATGGCGCTGACTGGTCAGCCGGCGCCGTTTATACCCTACATTCCCCCGTAGCAACCAATCCAGCGTGCACGGTCAACGCACAATTTCGTGATGCAGCCGTTAGCTTCCTCATGGCAGAGATCAACTTGGGCAATAACAACACTCCTTTAATGGGCAATGGGTATCATCCTGTGAATTAAACTTAAAAGGAGAACAAAAGTGAACATTACGCCTACATTGCGCCGAGCCATGCAAAACCTGCTCACCTACTCGAACGGTGAGACCGGATTAATAATGCGCTGGAACAATGACGACCGTACCATAGAAACCGTTTGGTCCGAAGGTTATAAAAACATTGAAAATGTTGCACAAGTGGGGTCCGGTCGCGCGCACATACAAAGACTCGAGAATACGTACGACGAAAGCAAAAGCCAGCCAAATTTCGGAGGACATGCAGAGGAAATATTAATCAGAACGTGGGACTACTACAAAAAATCTCTTAGCATCTACCCCATATCCGTTGACATCATACTCACACATAGTCCTTGTCGTGATGTATCAGGCGTATTCAGAGATGCTAAAGGGACGGTGTGGCCATGTGGATGCTCGAACAAACTCTATAAACTAATTAACGAAATAGAAACCAACGTCAAAGTTTGGAACATTGCCTACTTTGCATACTACGGTACCGCTGCTTCAACCGGCAAAGCGATTGAGGGAGTCTCCAAGTTACAATCGCACCCTCGTGTTTTAACCTATTATTTCCATGGCGTTCCATGAACACCATAGGCCAATAATTAGCACAAATAAACACATCACTCTTTCATGGGTAATTCTGGGATTATCGATCAGTTCCTACTCACATAATCAACAACACAAGCTCCAACCACCCATTGAGGCCCCCCAATGCCCCGCACTACCGACAGCAACACCAGTCTCTCCCTCACTGCCAACTCGCTGTCGGCGCTTTATCCTGAGTCGCTGTCCGGCGAAGAAACCCTCAATTCGCTGGGCACACAAACCCTCAACGGCCTCAACGACGGCACATCACTCACCCTGACCACGGCCATCGCCACCCACCTCACCACCACCCTGCACAACGACGTCCTGACCCGCCCGATGGATGCGCTGGTCGCCGAAATCCGCCAACTCCCTGCCGACGCCACCGCCGAGCGCTATCAGCTTGTACTGCGGCCATGGCTCTGGTGGTTGACCCTGGCCAGCAACAACCGCGTATTCCAGAACCTCAGCACCTCTGACATCGTCACCACGATTTTCAAGGCTCATGGTTTTACCGATTTCCTGCTGAAGCTCAGCGGCAGCTATACCCCGCGCGAGTACTGCGTGCAGTACGGCGAAACCGATTTCGCCTTCGTTTCACGGTTGCTGGAAGAGGAAGGGATTTTCTGGTTTTTCACCCACGAGGACGGCAAGCACACGCTGGTGCTGGGGGACAGCAACGACGCGTTTGTGCCAATCCCCAATGGACCCAAGGTGAAGTATCTCGGCCAGCAGTTGGGTGAGCGAGAACTGCACGGCATTCGCTCCGGCCAGGTCTGCGTACAGGCGGTGGCCGGGGTGTATCAGGCGACGGATTACGAGTTCACCACCCCGACCACCTCGCTCTACAGCCAGGCCGAAGCAGTCGCCGGGCCACGGTCGATGTACGAGCACCCCGGTAGCTACAACGCCAAAGCGCGCGGCGATGCGCTGACCAAGCAGCGTGTCGATGGATTGCGCAGTCAGGAGAAGCGTTTTGTCGGTGAAAGCGACTGCCGCTGGCTGGTGCCGGGGCATTGGTTCACCCTCGCTGGGCATGATGATTCGACGTTGAATATCGATTGGGTGGTGACGGCGGTGACTCACGAAGCCAGCCACGACAGCTATCGCAATCGTTTCGAAGCCATCCCCAAGGCCACACCTTTTCGCCCGGTGAGAACCACACCGAAGCCGCGAATGCACACGCAAACCGCCATCGTAGTCGGCAAGTCCGGCGAAGAAATCTGGACCGACGAATACGGCCGGATCAAGTTGCAGTTCCCGTGGGATCGCGATGGCAAGAACGACGAAGCCAGTTCCTGCTGGGTGCGGGTGGTGTTGCCCTGGAGCGGCAAGGGTTTTGGCATGCAGTTCGTGCCACGGATCGGCCAGGAAGTGATCGTGACGTTTATCGATGGCGATCCCGATCGACCGCTGGTGACGGGTTGCGTCTACAACGGTGACAACGCCCTGCCCTATGCGCTGCCAGCGAATCAGACCCAGTCCGGGATCAAGACCCAATCGTCCAAGGGCGGTGGCGGTTTCAACGAATTGCGCTTCGAGGACAAGAAGGACGCCGAAGAGGTGTTTTTGCAGGCGCAGAAAGATCTGAAGATCAACGTGCTCAACGACACAACCGCCACGGTCGGCCACGACGAAACCCTGACCGTACAGAACGCCCGTACGCGCACGGTGAAGGAAGGCGACGAGACCGTGACCCTGGAGAAAGGCAAACGCAGCGTGACCATCCAGACTGGCAGTGACAATCTCGATGTGAAGGACAGTCGCACGGTGACCGTGGGCGCGGATCAGACCCACAGCACCGGTGGCAACTACACGCACAAGGTCACCGGCGATTACAGCCTGACGGTGGACGGCAATCTGACCATCAAGGTGACCGGTACCCTGACCCTGCAAAGCGGCGGCAGTTTTGCGATCAAGAGTGGCGCTGATCTGGCGGCCCAGGCCAGCACCTCGATCAGTCAAAAGGCCGGTACGTCCCTGAGCAATCAGGCGGGAACCTCGTTGGAGAACAAGGCCGGCACGACCATGACCAACGATGCCGGGATCAGCCTGACCAACAAGGGCGCCGCTTCGCAGACCGTGGACGGTGGCGGCATGCTGACGATCAAGGGTGGTCTGGTGCAGGTCAACTGACAAGGAGAACCCATGGCCATCACGCCGCTGGACTTGCAGCAGAACGATAAACAGCTCAAAGGTCGCTTGCTCGATGGCCAGCTCGACGGTGCGCTGCAAATCAAGGATGACGGGCGCGCGCAGGCTGATTTGCACTACAGCCAGGGCGAGTTGCAAGGCACTACCCTGCTTTACCACCCCAATGGCAAGGTCTCGGCGCAGCTGCCGTTTGTTCGTGACAAGCTGCAGGGGGTCGCGAGTTTCTATGCGCCGCAAGGCTGGCTGCAGCGCAAGGCGACTTACCGCCGAGGGCTGCTGCATGGCGAGGCGTTCAATTACTTTCCCGACGGGCAACTGGCGGAGGCCGAGTTCTACCGCGATGGCGTGCGCGAGGGGCGGTATCAGCGTTTTCATGCCAACGGTAAACCGGCCGTGGAGGCCCGTTATCTCAACGGTCAACTGCTGGAACCAGAACAGGGTTTTGCTGCTGATGGGCGACCGCTGGACGCCGAGGGCAAGCCGATTTCCAGGGTTCGCTGGTGGTTCAGACGCTGGAGCGATCCGGCCCAAGCCTGAAGCCTTGTATTGGCTGAGATGCCCCCATCGCGGCATCGGTATCTACACATCTCCCGATCCTGGTCTATAACAGGACGGCATGGATATCAAATGACCGGGCTAGATGCCCGACTGACAAAACGATACGACGAGTTAGTCATGGGACACAGTAATGGACTACCGGCGCTGGCCGCCGGGATGAAAGCCTTGCCGCGAAGCGACAAGGCTTTTGCGCAGACGCAAGCGCTCTGGAGATTTTTGAGCAATGACCGGGTCAGGCCCGTTGACCTGGTTAAACCGCTACTGGCGCTGGCCCACGAGGGTTGCCGGGATGACTGCGATGATTACGCGCTGGTCATGCACGATTGGTCTCGGCTCAATTACATGCATCACCACAGCAAGGCTGATCGCCTGCAAATGACCCATCGGGGTGACATCGGTTACGAACTGCAAAGCAGCCTGCTGGTCACGGATCGTGACGGCGCACCGATCTGTACTCCCGCTCAAAACCTGGCGACCAGGGACGGCGTTCTCAGCACGCGAGCCGAAGAAGTACTGGCCCCTGAAAAACACCTCAATGAACTGACACAACGCATCACTTGGCTGGAGCAGCAGAGTTTTGCCAAGCCTCTTGTCCATATCGTGGATCGAGAGGCTGATTCGGTCGCTCATTTGAGACAGTGGCAGGCCGAGGGTCGGCAATGGCTGGTGCGGGTCAAGGCGGGTTCCACGGCCAGTCATGAAGGCCAGTCCAGGCCTCTGAGCCAAATCGCCAGCCAAATGAGCTACAGCGAAACCCGCAAGGTCGACTACAAAGGAAAATCCGCCATTCAATGGGTGGGAGAAACGGCCGTTGTGTTGACTCGCCAAGCCCAGCCCTTCACCAAAGACCGGGCCGACCGCAAGACGTTACGCAAATCCGGCGAGCCTTTACCTGCCCGACTGATCGTTAGCCGAATAATTGGGGACAACGGCCATCTGTTGGCCGAATGGTATTTGCTAAGCAACCTTGGGCCCGAGGTTGCGGCTGAACGATTGGCACTCTGGTATTACTGGCGTTGGCGTATCGAGTCCTACTTCAAACTGCTCAAGGGCGGCGGACATCAGCTGGAAAACTGGCAGCAGGAAAGCGGCGAAGCCGTGTTCAAACGGCTGCTGATTGCTAGTCAGGCGTGTGCAGTCAGCGGGCGCCTAATGCGGGCCGAAGGTGAGTTTGCCGAGCAAACCCGAGAGTTTTTGGTCCGTCTGTCTGGTCGTCAAATGAAACGCTCTCAACCGGTAACGGCTTCTGCGGTGCTGGCCGGTCTGTACATGCTTTTGGCGATGTGCGAGACGCTGGAGCAATACACGCCTCAGGAGCTGGCGGGTTTCGCTAAAGAAGCCATCGGCTGGGTGGCCAGCCGAAGACTTTAGAGATGTGTAGATACCTATGCTCATCGCGGGCAAGCCCGCTCCCACAGTGATCACTGTTGTTCACAAATACTGCATTCACCGGAAATCCCCTGTGGGAGCGGGCTTGCTCGCGAAGAGGCTGGCACATTCAACATCGATGTCACCTGACACGACGCGTTCGCGAGCAAGCCCGCTCCCACACTATGATCAGTGCCCTACATAAAGACCAAGTCCAACCGCGATACCCTGTGGGAGCGGGCTTGCCCGCGATGAGGCCCTCACATTCAACATCGATATCGCCTGACACGCCGCCTTCGCGAGCAAGCCCGCTCCCACAGTTTGATCGTGTGCGGTCAGGGAATGAGCATCTGCATTTGCCCCGGCATCACGATTTTTATCACCCCTGCCCAATTGCACATCAGGGTGCTGTTGGCATCGATGGCCGGCATGCCGCCCAGCAGCAGGGTCGGCGCGCCGCCGGGGATCCACGGGGTGGCGGTAGCCGGGATGCAGGGCATCGGCGTCAATACGCCAAGCGCTGCGGCGGTGGCGGCCGCGACCATCGGGTTGGCCATGCTCATGCACGTGCCGAACGGCATGACGTTGACCAGCGGAATGTGATCCATGATGTTCGCCGCCGGCATGCCCCCGGTCAGCGTGCGATTCACCGGCAGCACGTTGAGTACCGCTGATGCCGCGCCGAAACTGCATTGCAGGGTCGCAGTGGCGCAAACTTGCGGACAACCCATGTCGAATCTCCTTCCTGGAAGCGGCGCTCCCCTGAAACCATAGTCCGCCGAGCCCGTTCGCGCACATCAGGAACGCTGATTATCCGGCAACACGCTAACCTATAAGACCGTGCCGCGCTTGTGGCCACCCCGGCGCACCATTAGATTAGCCAATGATGTCTGGCCTCCAAAATAAGCAGAAGGGATAAGCATGGCGCTTACTGACCAGTCCACCCGTATCCGCTCCGGCGAAGAACTCGATGCCAGCCTGATCGATCCATACCTCAAGGCGCACATTCCGGGCCTGAGCGGCTTGCCGAAAGTCAGCCAGTTTCCGGGCGGTGCGTCGAACCTGACTTACCTGCTGGAATACCCCGAACAGGAATTCGTCCTGCGTCGGCCACCGTTCGGCCACAAGGCCAAGTCCGCCCACGACATGGGCCGCGAATTTCGTATTCTCAATCAGCTGCGAGACGGCTTTCCCTATTGCCCCAAAGCCTATGTGCACTGCACCGACGAGTCAGTGATCGGTGCCGAGTTTTATGTGATGGAACGGGTCAAGGGGATCATCCTGCGCTCCGAACTGCCACCGGAACTAGGGCTTGATTCAGCGAAGACCGAAACCCTGTGCAAGAGCTTCATCGACAAGTTCGTGGAACTGCACCGGGTCGACTACAAGGCCTATGGCCTGGGCGACCTCGGCAAACCCGAAGGCTATGTGGCACGGCAAATCAAAGGCTGGAGCGAGCGCTACGAAAAAGCCCTGACCCCGGACGCGCCCAAGTGGGAAGCGGTCAAAGCCTGGCTCAATGACAAGATGCCGGCCGATCACCCAACGTCGAGCATCGTCCACAACGACTACCGCTTCGACAACGTGATCCTCGACCCCGAGAACCCGATGCAGATCATCGGTGTGCTGGATTGGGAGCTGACCACCCTCGGCGACCCGCTGATGGACTTGGGCAACACCCTCGCCTACTGGATCGAAGCCAACGACCCGGCGCCGGTGCAATTGATGCGCCGTCAGCCAAGCCACGCTCCCGGCATGCTGACCCGCCGTGAGTTCGTCGATTACTACGCCGAGCGCGCCGGCATCCAGATCGACAATTTCGACTTCTACTACACCTACGGCCTGTTCCGCCTGGCCGGCATCGTGCAGCAGATCTACTACCGCTTCTTCCATGGTCAGACCCAGGACAAGCGCTTCGCACAGTTCATTCACATGAACAAACTGCTGGAGCAGATGAGCCTGCAAGTCATCCAGAAATCCAGCCTCTGATCGCGCCCATAACAAGGAAAAATCATGTCCAAGACTCAGTTGTTCGACCTCGACGGCAAGATCGCTTTCGTCTCCGGCGCCAGCCGCGGCATTGGTGAAGCCATCGCCAAACTGCTGGCGCAGCAAGGTGCCCACGTCATCGTTTCGAGCCGCAAACTCGACGGCTGCCAGCACGTCGCCGACGCGATCATCGCCGCTGGCGGCAAAGCCACCGCAGTCGCCTGCCACATCGGTGAGATGGAGCAGATCACCCAAGTCTTCGCCGGCATCCGCGAACAGTTCGGGCGCCTGGACATTCTGGTCAACAACGCGGCGACCAACCCGCAGTTCTGCAACGTCCTGGACACCGACCTCAGCGCCTTCCAGAAAACCGTCGACGTGAACATTCGCGGCTACTTTTTCATGTCGGTGGAAGCCGGCAAGCTGATGCGCGAACACGGCGGCGGCAGCATCATCAACGTCGCCTCGATCAATGGTATTTCTCCGGGGATCTTCCAGGGCATCTACTCAGTGACCAAGGCAGCGGTGATCAACATGACCAAAGTCTTCGCCAAGGAATGCGCGCAATTCGGCATCCGTTGCAACGCCCTGCTGCCGGGTCTGACCGACACCAAGTTTGCTTCGGCGCTGGTAAAGAACGACGCCATCCTGAAAACCGCGCTGCAGCAGATTCCGCTCAAGCGCGTAGCGGACCCGAGTGAAATGGCCGGTGCGGTGTTGTACCTGGCCAGTGATGCGTCGAGCTACACGACTGGGGTTTCGTTGAATGTGGATGGCGGGTTTTTGTCCTGATTCGACTCACCAGATACAAAAGGCAGCCTCAGGGCTAATGCCGGTAAGTTAAGAAATTTGAGCGACGAAAATCCTGTGGGAGCGTGGCTTGCCCGCGAAAAATGCACCGCGGTTTTTCAGGTACTGCGCGTCATCGTTCTTCGCGGGCAAGCCACGTTCCCACAGGTTCTGCGTCTTAACTTACCGGCATTAGCCTCAGGGCTGCTTCAGTACTCACCACTGATCGTTCCCACGCTCTGCGTGGGAATGCCTCACCGGACGCTCTGCGTCCGCTCTTTTGGGACGCGGAGCGTCCCTGGCTGCATTCCCACGCGGAGCGTAGGAACGATCAAATCGCAGCCGTATCGGATTCAGCATAAGAATATTTATTCCACTATTTGCATATTGTGAATATTTATTCCATAAATAGCCCTCCTGAAAATAAAAATCCAAAGGACCCGGCTATGCGCGAACTCGGTATCGGACTCATCGGCACAGGTTTCATGGGCCGCGCCCACGCCTTGGCCTTTCGCAACGTCAGCGCCGTTTTTGAATTGCCGCTGAAGCTCAAACTGGCTGCCCTCGCCGACGCCGATCCGCAGCGCGCCCGGCACTGCGCCGACGCGTGGGGCTTCGATGCCGCTCACAGTGACTGGCAACAGCTGATCAACGATCCCAAGGTCAACCTGATCGCCATCACCACCCCTAACCATCTGCACTACCCCATGGCCATGGCCGCCCTCGCCGCCGGTAAACCGGTGTACTGCGAAAAACCGCTGGCGGTGAACCTCGAACAGGCCAGCGCCATGCGTCTGGCCGCTAAAGCTGCGGGCGTGGTGACGCGGGTCGGTTACAACTATCAGCACAACCCGATCATCGGGCTGGCCCGGGAGCTGCTTGAAAACGGCGACTTGGGTCAGATAATCAGTTTCCAGGGTGAATTCAGCGAAGACTTCATGGCCGACCCCGCGTCGCCCTGGTCGTGGCGTTGCGAGGCCGATCATGCCGGTGGTGCACTGGCCGACCTGGGCAGTCACTTGTTGGCCATGGCCCGTTATCTGGTGGGCGATGTCGATGCAGTGAGCGCCGACACCCAGACCGTGCACCGGCAACGTCCCGCCACGGTTGGCAGTCCGGAACAACGCAGCATCGCCGTCGATGACCAGGTCCATGCCTTGTTGCGGTTTGCCAACGGCGCCCGTGGCACGTTCAGCAGCAGTTGGCTCAAGCACGGCTACAAGAATCACCTGAGTTTTGAAATCAGCGGCACCCGAGGCACATTGGTATTCGATCAGGAACGCTTGAATGAGCTGCGTCTGTTTCGTGCCGGTCAGGACGGTTTCCAGCGCTTGATGGCAGGGCCGAATTTGCCGGGTTATGCGGCGTTCAGTCCAGCGGCAGGGCATCAACTCGGATACAACGAACTCAAGACGCTGGAAGTCCATGATCTGGTGATGGCGCTGGCAGGCTTATCTCAGGGTGGAACGAATTTCGAACAGGCGTGGGAAGTCGAACGCCTGGCGACGGCGATCCGGTTGGCAGCGCGGGAGTCGCGTTGGGTCAGAATTGAGGAAGTCTGAGCGACGCGTGCGGATACCCGCCAGCAGCACAGCGCTGCTGGCGGTTCAACGTGAGCCGATGGATGATTATTGAGTGACGCAACGAGTGAGCGTCGTTTCCCGGGTCACCTGCCCCTCAGCCCTCACATCGCCTTGTACATCGATGTTTTCAGTGGTTTGGCAGGTGCGCACAGGGGGTGGAGGCGGCGCAGCGGGAGGTGGCGGTGGAGGACTGGCACAACCACCCAGAATCGCTATCCAGAGTGCGAACGACAGTGTTGTAAAAGTGCGTTTCCCAAGACTTTTCATAGGTTGACCCGCGGTAAGTGATCGACATATTTCCGCGACCCAACACACTCACCGCGTACCCGCGGACCGGTCACAGAAAAAATACTCTCGTATTCCTTATACGACCGCCGGCAAAACCTGACAGTTCCTAGGACGTCTCGCGACAATGCAACGTGTTGCTCTCAAGCTCGTACCGTAACTCTTCAATCAACGCCGTCAACGCCTCCGGCGTCCTGAGATTCACCATGCTCAACCCGCTGACCACCAGATCCACCTGCCCCGTCGCCGGATGATAAAGCTTCACCGTCAACGAATTATCCCCGGTGAGCGCGCACTCACAGGCCAACGGCGAAAAACTCCGCTCCAGTTGCATACGCAATTGCGCCAGATGATTCATCCCGATTCACCTTGGCGACGACCTGAAATCGACTCCACGCTTGAACTGTTCGCACCCATGTGGCTGTTCCTTTAGCTGCTTCGAAAAGGACGCGATACCGACTCGAAGCCACGTATCGCACCCTCACAGCCTAGAAAAACCAGCCCCTGAGCAGAACATCAAATTGCACCATCCCAACTAGTGCATTTGCATCTTAACGTTGCCCCTTGGGCCGCCTCTCGCTGGAGAACAGACCCCGTTCGCGAGCCCATACAATCGCCTCGCTGCGGCTGTGCACGTCGAGTTTGGAATACACCGTCGAAACATGATTACGCACCGTATTAGGCGCCAGTTTCAGGCGTGCGGCGATTTCCTTGTCGGCCAGGCCTTCACAGATCAAGCCGAGCACATCGCGCTCTCGCGCGGTCAGTTCGGTGAACGACACATTGGGCAACTGCGGTGAATTGACGTTCTTCACGTTGGCGAGTTTTTCGATCAGCGTGCGGCTGAACCAGGAGGCATCTTTCATCACCTCTTCAATGGCTGACACCAGTTCCAGCTCAGTGCGTTTGCGCTCCGTAATGTCCATCAACACCAGCAGGTAGCAAGTGCCACCCTGAATGTTCACGGTGTCCGCCGAGACGGCGCAATCGATCAGCCCGGCATCCTTGCGGCGCACCCTGACATCGACGCGATCCACACTCCCGGTTTTCTCCAGGGCCGCAAACAGTCGCGTGCGAGCGCCTGCGTCATCGATGAAACCGAGTTGCGCCACGGTCTTGCCGAGCACCTCTTCACTGGGGCACGCGAGGGTATCGAGAAACGCTTCGTTGACATCCATCACCACTTGATCGTCGGCGCTGCACACCAGGATCGACACCGGGGTGAGGCGAAAGGCTTTGGCAAACCGTTCCTCACTCTGGCGCAGGGCTATTTCAGCCTTGTGCCGCAGTTCCATGTCGACGAAGGAAAACAGCATGCAAGCTTCGTCGTTGAGCTCCAGCGGTTGCCCGGCAACGATCACCTGTTTGCTGCCACCGTCGGGCAATTGCAGTTCGGCCTGCATCTGCGGAATGGTTGCCCCGTCACGCAAACGCTGCTTGGCCAGGTCCTTGTTTTCAGCACGCTCCAGCACATCCAGCTCATAGGTCGAAGCGCCGATCACCTGATCGCGGGCATAACCGGTCATTTCCAGGAAGCCCTGGTTGACTTTGATGTAACGCAAATCGCTGAGGCGACAGATCACCGCCGGGGCCGGGTTGGCATTGAAGGTCTTTTCGAAACGCTGCTCGGCGCTGGCCCATTCGGTGACGTCATTCATGATCAGCACCAACGACTCCGGTTCGCCGGCGTGGTCGGCCAGCACCATGCTGCGCACGCTGTGGACCCAGGTGCGCTCGTCGTTTTCGACTGGTGTCAATTCAACCAGTACATCGTTGAACATCTCGCCGCGGGCAACACGGCTGATCGGATAATTCTCCGTCGCCACCGGGTGATTGTTGCGATAACGCAAGGCAAACCGCTTCGCGTACTCCTTGGCATTGGCCCCCAGCTCACCGATCCGACTGACGCCGTGCATGGTCAGAGCGGCGTCATTGGCCCAGAGGATCGTCTGGTCGAGTTCCAGCAGAATCACCCCGTCGGACAGGCCGGCGATGATCTGCTGCAACTGGCGGCGATTGGTTTCGGTGGTCAGGACGTCCTGGCTCATTGGATCTCCACGCGTACGGCGGCGCATTCATGCGCCGCCCTGTGAAGATTACGACCGCGGGGGATTGGGATAGTGCTGAGGACTCATCCGCCGGGCTGATCGTTCCCACGCTCCGCGTGGGAATGCCTCTAGGGACGCTCCGCGTTCCAGCTCTCGAAAGGGACGCGGAGCGTCCCGGGCTGCATTCCCACGCAGAGCGTGGGAACGATCAACTATTGCACTTGCAACGATGCATCCAGCCCCGCCAGCTTATCCGGATTGCGCATGATAAAAATCCGGCTCACCCGCCCCGCTTCATCAAAACCAAACGTCATCGACGCAGTAATGACCCCATCTGCCTTGATGATCACGCCTTGTGCCCCATTGATTTCGCTGGGCAGCCATTCGCAAGTATGCCAATAGACATGCAACGACTGACCAATGAAATCCAGCACGCTGGTAATGCCAGACAAGGTTTCGCGGATGGCCGAGGCCTTGCCGCCGCCGTCGGCGCAGAGTTCGACGTCTTCGGCCAGCAGCGTGGTCAGGGATGCGGTTGAGCCGCTGGCGATGGCGCTGTGGAAGGCGCTCAGCAATTGGTCCTGACGCGCCGGCTCCGGTTGATAGCGGATTTGCCCGTTACCCAGACCGGCCTTGGCCCGGGACACCAGTTTGCGGCAAGCCGCTTCCTGGACCCCGATCGCCTCGGCGACTTGCGCGTAATCCATGTCGAAAATTTCGTAGAGCAGGTACGCGGCGCGTTCCTTGGGAGTCAGCCGTTCCAGCAAGAGCAGGAACGCGGTGGACAATGACGAGGCCAGTTCATGCATGTGTTCGGGTGAATGCTGATGGGTGGTGTGAATCGGCTCCGGCAGCCAGGTGCCGATGTAGTCGACCCGTGACGTGTGCGCCGAGCGCAGCAGGTCAATGCAGTGCCGGGTGCAGGCCGTGGTGAGCCAGGCGGCCGGCGTGGCGATGGAGGCCCGGTCGGCCTCCAGCCACTTGATGAACAACTCTTGCACCACATCCTCGGCTTCGGTGCGCGAGCCGAGAATGCGATACGCCAGACCGAGCAAAAAGGGCCGGCGCTGCTCGAATACAGCGGCGGCGTTTTCAGCGGAGTTCATCGATCAGTGCCTCGACACCTGCAAACGGTTCCACAGGTTGATCATGCCGATCTCGACCGTCAAGGCACCGATCTGAGCATCGTTGAAATGCTCGCGCAAGTCGCCGCGCAGGCTGGCGTAATCGGTCTTTTCATCGAGTACGGTCAGGGCTTCGGTCCAGGCCAGGGCGGCGCGTTCGGCGGCGCTGAAATCGCTGACATGGCGCCAGACGATCAGGCGGTCCAGACGCTCGTTGGTTTCATTGGCTTCGCGCGCCTCGCGAGTGTGCATCTTCACGCAGAAACCGCATTGGTTAATCTGCGAGGCACGCAGGTGCAGCAGGTGTTTGAGGGTCGGGTCCAGGTCATGGCTGTCGAGGGTGACATGGACCTGGGTCAGGCTTTCGAAAACCTGAGGGATGGATTGCAGCAGATTGACCGGTTGGGTGTTGGACGACATCGTGTTGCTCCGCTATTTGAGGGGTTCAACAGGATGACGATTGAGGATTCGGGTTTGTGACGTGGGGGACGTTTTTTTAACGCGTAGAAGCAAAAGATCGCAGCCTTCGGCAGCTCCTACGCGCCTGTGGGCGCTGCCGAAGCCTGCGATCTTTTGATCTTCAAGCCGCCAATTCACCGCTGGCAATCGCATCCGACGCCGCCAACATCGCCCGCAACAACACCGCACATCCGGCAGCCAAATCATCGGGTGCAGCGTTTTCGATTTCGTTGTGGCTGATACCGCCTTCGCAAGGCACGAAAATCATCCCCGCCGGGCCGAGTTCGGCGAGGAAGATCGCGTCATGCCCTGCCCCGCTGACGATGTCCATGTGCGACAGCCCCAACCCTTGCGCGGCGTCGCGTACCGCTTCGACGCAGCCCTTGTCGAAGTACAGCGGCGGGAAGTCGGCGGTGGGGGTCAGTTCGAACGTCAGGCCGTGTTCCTCGCAGGTGGTTTCGATGACCTCACGGACTTCGGCGATCATTGAATCGAGTCGCGCCGGCTCCAGATGACGGAAGTCCAGGGTCATGCGCACTTCGCCAGGAATCACGTTGCGCGAGCCGGGGTAGGCTTGCAGGCAGCCGACGGTGCCGCACGCATGGGGCTGATGGCCGAGGGCGGCGCGATTGACCGCGCCGACGATCACCGAGGCGCCGACCAGAGCGTCCTTGCGCAGATGCATCGGCGTCGGGCCGGCGTGGGCTTCGACGCCGCGCAGTTTCAGGTCGAACCATTTCTGCCCGAGGGCGCCCATCACCACGCCGATGGTCTTGCGCTCATCCTCAAGAATCGGGCCTTGCTCGATGTGCGCTTCGAAATACGCGCCGACGGCATGGCCGCTGACCTTGCGCGGCCCGGCATAGCCGATGGCGTTCAGGGCTTCGCCAACGGTCACGCCCTCGGCATCGACCTTGGCCAGGGTTTCTTCGAGGGTGAATTTTTCCGCGAACACGCCGGAGCCCATCATGCACGGGGCGAAGCGCGAGCCTTCTTCGTTGGTCCAGACCACCACTTCCAGCGGCGCTTCGGTTTCCACCTTCAGGTCATTGAGGGTGCGCAAGACTTCGACCCCGGCCAGCACGCCGAAGCAGCCATCGAACTTGCCACCGGTGGGTTGAGTGTCGATGTGGCTGCCGGTCATCACCGGCGGCAGGTTCGGGTTGCGCCCCGGACGGCGGGCGAAGATGTTGCCGACAGCGTCGATGCTGACGGTGCAGCCGGCTTCTTCGCACCAGTTCACGAAGATGTCCCGGGCCTGGCGGTCGAGGTCGGTCAGGGCCAGCCGGCAGACGCCGCCCTTGACCGTGGCACCGAGTTTGGCCAGGTCCATAAGCGACTGCCACAGACGGTCGCGGTTGATGTGCTGATGGGTGGACTGCAGAACGTCTATGGCAGCGTTCATGGTGATCTCCTCAGTTCTTCTTCTGATAGTTCCCACGCTCTGCGTGGGAATTCATCCATGGACGCTCTGCGTCCGCTTCTGGGACGCGGAGCGTCCCGGGCTGCATTCCCACGCAGAGCGTGGGAACGATCATGTGGGAGCGGGCTTGCTCGCGAAGGGGCCATCCCTCACACCGCCGATTTCACGGCAGTAGGACTCGGCCGCATCACACTCAACCCGTAATAAATCAGCCCACCAAGGGCCGAGCCAGTGAACCAGCCGTAGCTGTAGAACCAGCTGAACGCATCGCTGCCCAGCGACAACAGCGTCAGCGCTACCGGCACGCCGAACGCGATAAAGCCGAACCAGTTCCACGCCGGATAAACGTCATCGCGGTAAAGTCCGGCCAAATCCAGTTCCTGTTTCTTGATCAGGAAATAGTCCACCACCATGATCCCGGCGATCGGCCCCAGCAGGCTCGAATAGCCCAGTAACCAGTTGGAATACACCATCTCCAGGCTCAAATCCGAAACGATCAGTCCGAGCTTTTTCAGCAACTCATGGGCCATCAGCGCCAACCCGACCAGCCCCGTGAGCATCACCGCTGTGGTGCGGTTGATGTACTTGGGCGCGACGTTCTGGAAATCGTTGGTCGGCGACACGATGTTGGCCGCAGTGTTGGTGGACAAGGTGGCGATGATGATCAGCGCCATGGCCAGTGCGACCCAGACCGGGCTCTGGATATGGCCGATCAGAGTGACCGGATCAGAGACAGTGACGCCCACCAGTTTTACCGAAGCAGCCGTCATCACCACGCCGAGGGAGGCGAACAGGAACATGGTCAAGGGCAAGCCGATGATCTGCCCGACGATCTGATCCTTCTGGCTTTTCGCATAGCGGCTGAAGTCCGGAATGTTCAGCGACAAGGTGGCCCAGAAACCGACCATGGCGGTCAGCCCGGCGGCAAAGTAACTGACCACGCTGGCCCCTTCCGGACGCTTGGCCGGGATCGCCAGCAGCTCGGTCATCGACACGTTCGGCATCGCCCACACTAGCAGCCCCACGCCCACCAGCACCAACAACGGCGCCGAGAGGGTTTCCAGCCATTTGATCGAGTCCGCGCCGCGAATCACCACCCACAGGTTCAAGGCCCAGAACACCATGAAGCCGATCACTTCGCCGGTACCGCCGAGGGCTTTCCAGTCATCGAACACCGAACCGAGAAACAGGTGAATGGCCAGCCCGCCGAACATGGTCTGGATGCCGAACCAGCCGCACGCCACCAGGGCACGAATCAGACACGGAATGTTGGAACCGAGGATGCCGAATGATGAGCGCAGCAACACCGGAAACGGAATGCCGTACTTGGTGCCGGGGAAGGCGTTCAGGGTCAGCGGGATCAGCACGATGATGTTGGCGAACAGAATCGCCAGCAGCGCTTCGCCCACGGTCAGGCCGAAATAGGCGGTGAGCACGCCACCAAGGGTGTAGGTCGGCACGCAGATCGCCATGCCGACCCACAGCGCAGTGATGTGCCATTTGTTCCAGGTTCGTTCGCGCACCTTGGTCGGTGCCATGTCGTGGTTGTAACGGGGACTGTCAAGCACGTCGCTGCCGGCTTCGAGCTCAAACAAGCCGTCGCGCTCGGTCACTTGCGATCTGATCTGTTGCATGGCCGCTCCACTGTTCTTTTGATTATTTTTGCTCATCAGAGGCTGGCGCGAGGTGCGCGAGCCGGACGATGGCCGGAGAAACTGACAACTTTCATGGACCGGCCAAGGTGTCAGCGGCGGCATCAATAAACGTGCCGGGTGCCCCGCTAGCGCATCGGGCAGTGCCATAAAATTTCGCTAACCAACTGATGTTAATCAGCTTTATTTATCCAACTATTGAATCCGCGGTGAGTTGCCATGCCACTCAGGCCGAATGTCAGGCAAGTTGTCCGAACAGTCAGGACTCAATCTGGTGCGTCGATCTTTTTTTCAATACTGCGCCTCAACCATAGACCATCCACAAGCGGCTGATTTCACATAGAAAATCTTGACCATATTTCGAACCTGTCAAGTGCGTCAAAATGGTGAGAGGCCTCACCATTTTGGTGATTTTCAGTTTTTATCGTTATTTATCAATCGGTTAAATCAGTAATAAGCTTATAAAAAATATTCTTGCTCAATCGACAAACTGCAGCTAGCGTCTATTCTTGACAGCGCTGACAGGAATACACCGATTGGCGTCTGCTTCATATAAAACATTTAGAACCGGCATCAGTCGGTCAATGCCTGCGAGGAACTCGGAATGTCTCTGTTGATCCGTGGCGCCACCGTTGTTACCCATGATGAAAGTTATCCCGCCGACGTCTATTGCGCCGACGGCGTGATCAAAGCCATCGGTGAAAACCTCGATGTCCCCACCGATGCCGAAGTGCTCGATGGCAGCGGCCAATACCTGATGCCCGGCGGCATCGACCCGCACACTCATATGCAGTTGCCCTTCATGGGCACGGTGGCCAGCGAAGACTTCTTCAGCGGCACCGCTGCAGGGCTTGCCGGCGGCACCACCTCGATCATCGACTTCGTGATTCCCAACCCGCAGCAATCGTTGATGGAGGCGTTTCATCAATGGCGCGGCTGGGCGGAGAAGTCGGCGTCGGACTACGGTTTCCACGTCGCCATCACCTGGTGGAGCGAGCAGGTCCGCGAGGAAATGGCCGAGTTGGTCAGCCAGCATGGGGTCAACAGCTTCAAGCATTTCATGGCCTACAAGAACGCGATCATGGCAGCCGACGACACATTGGTGGCGAGCTTCGAGCGCTGCCTGGAACTGGGCGCCGTGCCGACCGTACACGCGGAAAACGGCGAGCTGGTCTATCACCTGCAACGCAAATTGATGGCCCAGGGCATGACCGGGCCGGAAGCGCACCCGCTGTCGCGGCCTTCGCAGGTGGAAGGTGAAGCTGCGAGCCGGGCGATTCGCATTGCCGAAACCCTCGGCACGCCGCTGTACCTGGTGCACGTCTCGACCAAGGAAGCCCTCGACGAAATCACCTACGCCCGCAGCAAAGGCCAACCGGTCTACGGCGAAGTGCTGGCCGGGCATCTGCTATTGGACGACAGCGTTTACCAACACCCGGACTGGCAGACCGCCGCCGGTTACGTGATGAGCCCGCCCTTCCGTCCTCGCGGCCATCAAGAGGCGCTTTGGCACGGCCTGCAAGCGGGCAACCTGCACACCACCGCCACCGACCACTGCTGCTTCTGCGCCGAACAAAAAGCCGCCGGTCGTGACGACTTCAGCAAAATCCCCAACGGCACCGCCGGTATCGAAGACCGCATGGCGGTGCTCTGGGATGAAGGGGTGAATACCGGGCGTTTGTCGATGCAGCACTTCGTTGCCCTCACCTCTACCAACACCGCGAAGATCTTCAACCTCTATCCGCGCAAAGGGGCAATCCGCGTTGGCGCCGATGCGGATCTGGTGCTCTGGGATCCGGAAGGTACGCGGACGATTTCAGCCAAGACCCATCACCAGCAAGTCGACTTCAACATCTTCGAAGGCAAGACCGTGCGCGGCGTGCCGAGCCACACCGTCAGCCAGGGCCGAGTGGTGTGGGCCGATGGTGACTTACGGGCCGAGCGTGGTGCCGGTCGGTATGTCGAACGGCCGGCGTATCCGGCGGTGTTTGATTTGCTGAACAAGCGGGCTGAGTTGAATAAGCCGGTTGCTGTGAAACGCTGAACCTGTACTCCCGGACCTGATCGTTCCCACGCTCCGCGTGGGAATGCAGCCCGGGACGCTCTGCGTCCCATTGGAACGCGGAGCGTCCCCTGAGGCATTCCCACGCAGAGCGTGGGAACGATCAGCCCACCAGAGGCGATACCTCAAATAACCGTGAGGCCAACACCGTGATTAAGACCCTGAACCATCTCCCGCGTCCCCATGAGGACGCGGTCGCCCTCGCCGGCCAGTTCACCGATCTGGCGCCACCGCTCAACGACCGTCAGGCCCATCTGGAAGCCTCGCGCTGCCTGTATTGCTACGACGCGCCGTGTGTGAATGCCTGTCCGAGCGACATCGATATTCCATCGTTCATCCGCAATATCCATCAGGAGAACGTTCAGGGCGCCGCGCAGAAAATCCTCTCGGCGAATATCCTCGGCGGCAGTTGCGCTCGGGTCTGCCCGACGGAGATTCTTTGCCAGCAGGCCTGCGTGCGCAACAACGCCCAGGAATGCGCGCCGGTGCTGATCGGCCTGTTGCAACGCTATGCCGTGGACAATGCCCATTTCAGCGAACACCCGTTCCAGCGTGCCGCCTCGACCGGCAAGCGCATCGCCGTGGTCGGTGCCGGCCCGGCGGGTTTGTCGTGTGCGCACCGCAGCGCCATGCACGGCCATGACGTGGTGATTTTCGAGGCGCGGGAAAAGGCTGGCGGCCTCAACGAATACGGGATAGCCAAGTACAAACTGGTGGACGATTACGCGCAGAAGGAGCTTGAATTCCTGATGGGGATTGGCGGGATCGAGATTCGCCACGGGCAGAAACTCGGCGACAACCTGACCCTCAGCGAACTGCATCAGCAATTCGATGCGGTGTTCCTCGGCCTTGGTCTGGCCGCCAGCAAACAGCTGGGGCTAACCCATGAGGATGCCCCCGGCCTGCTCGCCGCCACCGAGTACATCCGCGAATTGCGCCAGGCCGATGACCTGACGCAATTGCCACTGGCCGAGCACTGCATTGTCCTCGGTGCCGGCAACACCGCCATCGACATGGCCGTGCAAATGGCCCGTCTCGGCGCTCGCGACGTGAATCTGGTGTACCGCCGTGGCGTCGAGGACATGGGCGCCACCGGTCACGAACAGGACATCGCCAAGGCCAATCAGGTGCGGCTGCTGACCTGGGCGCAACCGCAAGAAGTGCTGCTCGACGATAAGGGCCAGGTGCGCGGCATGCGCTTCGCCCGCACCCGGTTGGTGGAAGGTCGTCTGCAAACCACCGGCGAAACCTTTGAACTGGCCGCCGACGCGATCTTCAAAGCCATCGGCCAAACCTTCGACAACAGCGCCCTCGCCGATCCGCTGGCCCGTGAACTCAAGCGTCAGGGCGACCGCATCCTCGTCGACGAACAGCTGCGTACCAGCATTCCCGGCGTGTATGCCGGCGGCGATTGCACCAGCCTCGATCAGGACCTCACCGTGCAGGCCGTGCAGCACGGCAAGCTGGCCGCCGAGGCCATCAACGCTCAACTCATGCTCAACGTGGAGGCTGCGTAAATGGCCGATCTCTCGATTGTCTTCGCCGGCATCAAAGCCCCCAATCCGTTCTGGCTGGCCTCCGCGCCGCCGACCGACAAAGCCTACAACGTGGTTCGCGCGTTCGAGGCTGGCTGGGGCGGCGTGGTCTGGAAAACCCTGGGTGAGGACCCGGCTGCGGTCAACGTATCGTCGCGTTACTCGGCACACTTCGGGGCTAATCGGGAGGTGCTTGGTTTTAACAACATCGAGCTGATCACCGACCGTTCGCTGGAGATCAACCTGCGGGAAATCACCCAGGTCAAAAAGGACTGGCCGGATCGCGCGCTGATCGTATCGCTGATGGTGCCCTGCGTCGAAGAGTCATGGAAAAACATCCTGCCGCTGGTGGAAGCCACCGGGGCCGATGGCATCGAGCTGAATTTCGGCTGCCCCCACGGCATGCCGGAACGAGGCATGGGCGCGGCGGTCGGCCAAGTGCCGGAATACGTCGAGCAGGTCACCCGCTGGTGCAAGACTTATTGCTCGCTGCCGGTGATCGTCAAGCTCACGCCGAACATCACCGACATCCGCGTCGCGGCCCGTGCCGCTTACCGGGGCGGGGCCGATGCGGTGTCGTTGATCAACACGATCAACTCGATCACCAGCGTCAATCTGGAACGCATGGTCGCCAACCCTGCCGTGGGCAGCCAAAGCACCCATGGTGGTTATTGCGGCTCGGCGGTGAAGCCGATCGCGCTGAACATGGTCGCCGAAATCGCCCGCGACCCACAGACCCAAGGTTTGCCGATCTCTGGCATTGGCGGCATCGGCAGTTGGCGCGATGCGGCAGAATTCATTGCCCTGGGCAGCGGCTCAGTACAGGTGTGCACGGCGGCGATGCTGCATGGTTTCCGGATTGTCGAGGAGATGAAGGACGGTTTGTCACGCTGGATGGACAGTCAGGGCTACGCAAGCGTGTCAGAATTTTCCGGGCGTGCGGTGGGCAATACCACGGACTGGAAGTACCTGGACATCAACTACCAGGTGATTGCGAAGATTGATCAGGAGGCATGTATCGGTTGCGGTCGCTGCCACATCGCTTGCGAAGATACCTCGCACCAGGCGATTGCGAGCCTTAAGCAGGCGGACGGGACGCATAAATATGAAGTGATCGATGATGAGTGTGTGGGGTGCAATCTGTGTCAGATCACGTGTCCGGTGCAGGATTGCATCGAGATGGTGCCGATGGATACCGGCAAGCCGTTCCTGGACTGGAATCATGATCCGAGGAATCCGTACCACATCACTGTCTAACCGATCGTTCCCATGCTCCGCGTGGGAATGCAGCCCGGGACGCTCCGCGTCCCAAGAGCGGACGCAGAGCGTCCATTGAGGCGTTCCCACGCAGAGCGTGGGAACGATCGGGTTACGGCTCCAACCCAATCCCACGCAATATCACGCTTGTCACCGTCTGCACCGCCCGCTCGAACTGCATGTCCGACAGCGGCTGGTGATCATTAAGAATATTCACCTGGTGATCGAAGTCGGCGTAGTGCTGGGTCGAGGCCCAGATCATGTACAGCAGGCTGGAAGGCTCCACCGGCAGGATGCGTTTGTCCTCCACCCACTGGCGAATTTTCGCTTCTTTCATCTTGGCCCAGTCGTACAGGCTGGCGTCGAGTTTCTCACCCAGTGTCGGCGCACCGTGGATGATTTCGTTGGCCCAGACTTTCGAGCCGTACGGCCGGCTGCGGGAATGGTTCATCTTGGCGCGGATGTAGCTGCTGAGCACCACTCGCGGGTCATCGAACATCTCGAAGCACAAGGCGTCCTGCTTCCAGACCTCCAGCAAACCCAGGAGCACCGCGCTGTACAACTCGCTCTTGGTGCTGAAGTAATAATGCAGATTGGAACGCGGCAGTTGCACTTCGGCGGCGATGTCGGCCATGGCGGTGCTGCCGAAACCTTTTTCGGCGAAGACTTTTTCGGCCCCCAGCAGAATCTTTTCGACGTTACTGCGACGAATCTCGATCTTGTGATTGCCCATGAGGGCTCCCTGACAACAGCGTTGGTCAAGACTAGCATCCGCTCTGGATCGGGGCGACAGGGGAAAACGAAACTTCGTACGGTGGTCTTGCGGCTCGGTGACAGTCAACATTGATGTCGGCTGACAGACCGCCATCGCGAACTGTCTCGCTCCCACAGAGGTCTGCGTTTACCCATCCCCAGCCATAACCGGTCGCGTCCCATTGAAGGTGGTCTTCGACAAGTCATCGTATAACTTGTGATTGACATCCCCTTAAAGCCTCGCAAATAATCGCCGCCAATGTTGTACGACGACGTATAACAAAAAATAAAAATAACAAAAACCAAGGGAACGTTATCGTGAGCAGACTCGCCCGCCATTCCTTCGCCGACACCCCTCGCCCCTTCGTCCGTCGCCATACCCTCAGCCTGATCGGTTGCAGCAGCCTGGCCTTCGTCCTGCCCATGACCAGCCAGGCCGAAGGTTTCATCGATGACGCCAAGGCCACGCTGAACCTGCGTAACGCTTATATCAATCGCAACTTCACCAACCCGAACAATGCCCAAGGCAAGGCTGAAGAGTGGACGCAAAACTTCATCCTCGACGCCAAATCCGGGTTCACCCAAGGCCCCGTCGGTTTCGGCGTGGACGTGCTCGGTATGTATTCGCAGAAACTCGACGGCGGTAAGGGCACGGGCGGCACGCAATTGCTGCCGATCCATGATGACGGCCGCCCCGCCGACAATTTCGGACGCCTGGGTGTGGCGCTGAAAGCCAAGGTGTCGAAAACCGAATTGAAGGTCGGGGAATGGATGCCGGTGCTGCCGATCCTGCGCTCCGATGATGGTCGCTCGCTGCCGCAAACCTTTCGCGGCGGCCAGGTCACCTCCACCGAACTCAGCGGCCTGACGCTCTACGGCGGCCAGTTCCGCGGCAACAGCCCGCGCAATGACGCGAGCATGGAAGACATGTCGATGAACGGCAGAGGCGCGTTCACCTCCGATCGCTTCAACTTTGGCGGCGGCGAGTATGCGTTCAATGAAAAGCGCACTCAGGTCGGCGTCTGGTACGCGGAACTCAGCGACATTTATCAGCAGCAGTATTTCAACCTGAGCCATAGCCAGCTCATGGGTGACTGGACCCTGGGTGCCAACCTCGGTTACTTCATCGGCAAGGAAGACGGCAACGCCCTGGCCGGCGACCTCGATAACAAAACCGCGTTCGTCCTGCTCTCGGCCAAATACGGCGGCAACACCTTCTATGTCGGCCTGCAAAAACTCAGCGGCGACAGCGCCTGGATGCGCGTCAACGGCACCAGCGGCGGCACGCTGGCCAACGACAGCTACAACGCCAGCTATGACAACGCCAAGGAACGCTCCTGGCAGGTGCGTCACGACTACAACTTCGTCGCCCTCGGCATCCCCGGCCTGACGCTGATGAACCGCTACATCAGCGGCGATAACGTGCACACCGGAGCGATCACCGATGGCAAGGAATGGGGCCGCGAATCGGAACTGGCCTACACCGTGCAAAGCGGCGCGCTGAAGAGCCTGAACGTCAAATGGCGCAACGCGACCATCCGCCGCGATTTCAGCACCAATGAATTTGATGAAAACCGCATCTTTATCAGTTACCCGATTTCGTTGTTGTAAGGCGCGGCACTTTTGCAGGTTGGCATAAATCCCATGTGGGAGCGGGCTTGTGGCGAGGGGGCTTGCCCCCGTTGGGTCGCGGAGCGGCCCCAAAACCAGAAGCTCGGGGACTGCTACGCAGTCCAACGGGGGCAAGCCCCCTCGCCACAAGCCCGCTCCCACAGGTTCGGCACATTCATGAGGGATGAATGAACATGACCCTCCGTCAATTTCAATCAAAGTCGCGTTGACAAGCACCGGAAAGCCTAACAATACTTCGACTAAGTCATACGACAACCTACAACAACCCAATAACGACAATTTACTGTTCAGGGATTTACATGACGACCACTCCCCCATTCAATCGCCTTCTCCTGACCGGCGCCGCCGGTGGCCTCGGTAAAGTTCTGCGCGAACGCCTGCGACCTTACGCCAACGTCCTTCGTCTGGCGGACATCGCCAACATGGCGCCAGCCATTGATGATCGCGAAGAAGTCGTGCCGTGCGACCTCGCCGACAAGCAAGCGGTGCATCAACTGGTCGAAGGCGTGGACGCGATCCTGCACTTCGGCGGCGTGTCGGTGGAGCGTCCGTTCGAAGATATCCTGGGCGCCAACATCTGCGGCGTGTTCCATATCTACGAAGCGGCTCGCCGCCACGGCGTGAAGCGGGTGATTTTCGCCAGTTCCAACCACGTCATCGGCTTTTACAAGCAGGACGAAACCCTCGACGCCCACTCCCCTCGCCGCCCGGACAGCTATTACGGCTTGTCCAAGTCCTACGGCGAAGACATGGCCAGTTTCTACTTCGATCGCTATGGCATCGAAACCGTCAGCATCCGCATCGGCTCCTCGTTCCCGGAACCACAGAACCGCCGAATGATGAGCACCTGGCTGAGCTTCGACGACATGACCCGACTGCTCGAACGCGCGTTGTACACCCCGAATGTCGGCCACACCGTGGTGTACGGCATGTCCGACAACCAGAACGTCTGGTGGGACAACCGATTCGCCTCACACCTGGGTTTTGCGCCACAGGACACCTCCGAAGTGTTCCGCGAAAAAGTCGAAGCCCAGCCAATGCCCGCCGAGGATGATCCGGCCCGGGTTTATCAGGGTGGTGCCTTTGTCGCGGCTGGTCCGTTCGGCGACTGAGCCCTCGCCAATCCCCACATAACAAAGCCGAGGGAATGCGTTGCCATGCAAGCCGAATTGATTGTCGATGCCCGCAATGCGGTCGGTGAAAGCCCGGTGTGGGTCCCCGAGGAAAACGCCCTGTACTGGGTCGATATTCCGACCGGTGGATTACAGCGCTGGAATGACGACAGCGGGCACGTTCACGCCTGGAAAGCCCCGCAAATGCTCGCCTGCATCGCTCGTCACAGCGCAGGTGGCTGGGTCGCCGGCATGGAAAGCGGATTCTTTCACCTGTACCCGCACAACGATGGCCACCTCGACAGCGAACTGCTGGCCCACGTCGATCACGCCCGCCCCGACATGCGCCTGAACGATGGCCGCTGTGATCGTCAGGGCCGTTTCTGGGCCGGTAGCATGGTGCTGAACATGGGCGCCAACGCCGCCGACGGCACGCTCTATCGCTACAGCGCCGGACAACCCGGGCCGCTCGACGCCCGGCTCAGCGGTTTCATCGTGCCCAACGGCCTGGGTTTCAGCCCGGACGGCAAGACCATGTACCTCTCGGATTCGCACCCCGACGTGCAGCAGATCTGGGCCTTCGATTACGACATCGACAACGGCACGCCATCCAACCGTCGGCTGTTCGTCGACATGCATCACTTCCTTGGTCGCCCCGATGGCGCGGCAGTGGATGCCGAAGGGTGCTACTGGATCTGCGCCAACGACGCCGGGCTGATTCACCGTTTCACCCCCGATGGCCGACTGGATCGTTCGCTCCCCGTGCCGGTAAAGAAACCGACCATGTGCGCCTTCGGTGGCAGCCAGCTCGATACCCTGTTTGTGACCTCGATCCGCCCCGCTGACGACCATGACGAACAGTCGCTGGCCGGCGGCGTGTTTGCCCTCAACCCCGGCGTCAAAGGCTTGCCGGAACCGGTGTTCAACGAATTGCTTTGAGCCAATAAAGATCGCCATGACACCCACAATCCTCGAACTCGAAGACGAACTCACCCGCCTCACCCTCGCCCCCGAACTCGGTGCGAGCATTGTCAACTGGACTGTGCGCAGCACCGGCCAGCCGCTGTTGCGCCATAGCGACCAGCACGCCTTGAACACCGGCCTGCCCGGCAAACTCGCCTGTTATCCCCTGGCGCCATGGTCGAACCGCATCGACAAAGGCGGTTTCGACTGCCCGGATGGCTGGCTTGCGCTGACGCCCAACAGCCTCACCGATCCGCTGCCGATCCATGGCAGTGCCTGGCAACAGCCGTGGCAGATCGTCTCGCACACCCGCGATGAAATCGTCCTGCAACTCGACAGCACCGCACCCTTCGCTTATCGCGCAAGGCAACGTTTCCATCTGAGTGAGGGCAAGTTGAGCATCGATTTGCAGGTCACCCATCTGGCTGAACACGCCGCCTGGCATGGGCTCGGTTTACACCCCTATTTCCCGCGCACCGCAGGCACTCGGTTGCAGACGCAGGCGCGAGAGGTCTGGTTGTGCGACAGCGCAAAACTGCCGACACAACTCAGTTCGATTCCTGAGGAATGGGACTTCAGCCAGCCCCGGGCATTACCCAAAACACTGGTGGACAACGGCTTTTGCGAATGGGACGGCCACTGCCTGATCCAGCAACCCGACTTAGGTTATGAACTGGAATGCCAAGCCACCGGTAGCGCCTACTACCTGCTCTACTGCCCCGTGGGCCTGGAGTTTTTCTGTATCGAACCGGTGAGCCATCCGGTCAACGCCCATCACTTGCCGGGTCGGCCAGGGTTGCGTTTGCTGGAGCAAGGGCAATCTGCCGGGCTCGGTTTCAGCCTGCGCTACCGCTACGCCAACAGCTGAGTCAGCACCGCGCGCAACTTGCCGGGTTTCACCGGTTTGTTCAGCAGCGGTGCGTCGAGTCGCTGCAATGAGCGCCGACACTGGTCGGTGCGATCGGCGGTGATGATCACCGCTGGAATCGCCTGGCTAAAATGCTCGCGCAAATGCCGAACCACTTCACAGCCCACCACGCCGTGATCCAGGTGATAATCCGCCAGAATCAGTTCCGGCGCCTGTCCCTGCAATGCGACCAGCGCGGTGGCCTCGTCGGTGGCGGTGACCACCTCGCAGCCCCACTGGCCGAGCAGCGCGCTCATGCTTTCAAGAATGCTGACCTCATTGTCCAGCACCAACAGCCGCCGGCCCGGCAACGGGTTACCGGTACTTGGTTGCGGCGCGGCCTGACTGATCGGCAGTGGAATCTCATGGGAAATCGGCACTTCGATGCTGAACATCGAACCGCGCCCCGGCCGCGAATGCACCTGAATCCTGTAGTCGAGGATCTTGGCGATGCGTTCGACAATCGCCAGTCCCAGGCCCACGCCCTTGCGATCGGCGGCGCGCCCGACGTCCAGTTGGTTGAACTCGAGGAAGATCGAATCAAGACGATCCGCCGGGATTCCGCGCCCGGTGTCCCAGACTTCGATACGCAGCGCATCGCCCCGGCGTCTTGCCCCCAGCAGAATGCAGCCTTCGTCGGTGTAGCGGCAGGCATTGCTGAGGAAGTTGCGCAAAATCCGCGTCATCAAGCGCAAGTCAGTATGAATGGCGTAATCGCCCATGTGGACCCGCAGGTTCAACCCGGCTGCCGCAGCCACCGACTGAAACTCCGAGACCAGTGGCGCGAGCAATTCGTCGAGGCGGTACAGGGCAATATCCGGCTTCACCGCGGCCTGATCGAGCCGGGAAATATCCAGCAGATCGGTGAGCAAATCTTCCGCCCCTTCCAGCGCCTGATGCGTGCGCTCCACCAGCACCTGCTCGACGTCGGGCAATTTGCGCTCGCGCAAGGTCGAGATCAGCAAACGCGCGGCGTTGAGCGGTTGCAGCAAGTCGTGACTGGCGGCGGCGAGGTATTTGTCCTTGCTGCGATTCGCGGCTTCGGCGGCGTCACGGGCATCGCGCAAGGCTTCGGCGGCGTCCATCAACTCGTTGGTGCGCGCGGTGACCCGCTGCTCCAGTTCGTCATTGAGTTGTTGCAGGCGCTGCTGAGCGAGTTTTCGCTCGGTGATGTCGGCAACAAAGCCCTCCACCAAGCCTTCCTGATCCGGTTTGAGCAGCAGGTTCATCAACACGTCGAGGACACTGCCGTCCTTGCGCCGCAGCTGAGTTTCATAGCCCAGCAGGCTGCGCTCGCGCTGGAGGATTTCGCCGATGCTTTCCAGCTCTTGCGCCCCGCCAACGAACAGCGTGCCCGCCAGGTCCGTCAGGGTAAACAGCACCTCCTGGGGGTTTTGATAGCCGAGCATCCGCGCCAGCGCCGGGTTGGCGGCGCGCATGCCCTCCAGCAGGCTGGCCTGGAAGACCCCGTGTACCGCATTTTCGAACAGCCATTTGTAGCGGTTGCGTTCGGTTTCCAGTTCATCCAGGCGCGCGGCCAGTTCCGGGTAATGACTCTTGCGCGCCGAGTGGTTGCCTAAGCCGAGTAACCCGGCCAGCGCCCGTTGTTGCTCGTCAGAGGGCTTCGCCATAGACGACCTCGACGTCGCGCTGACTGGATTCGCGCGGGTTGGTAAGGATGCACGGGTCATGCATGGCGTGTTGCGACAGGAACGGAATGTCCGCGGTACTCACCCCGTGCAGGCCCAGGGTTTCGTGGAAGCCGATGGCGTGTTTGAGGGCGATCAGGTGTTCGACCAGACGCCCGCAAATCTGCCGGTGATTGAGGCCACGGCAATCAATACCGAAGGTCTCGGCGATCACCTTGAAGCGCTCCGGCGCCGAGCTGTAGTTGAACGCCACCACGTGTTCCACCAACACCGCATTGCACAAACCATGAGGCAGATCGAGAAAGCCACCGAGGCTGTGGGACATGGCATGCACCGCGCCAAGGATCGCGTTGGAGAACGCCAGACCGGCCTGCATGCTGCCGAGCATGATTTTCTCGCGCAGGGCGATGTCGCTGGGGTTGGCGATCATTTGCACCAGATTGCCGTTGATCAGCCGCATCGCCTCCAGCGCATGAGGGTCGGTGAGCGGCCCGTGACCGGTGGAGACAAAGGCTTCAATGGCATGGACCAACGCGTCGATGCCGGTACAGGCCGACAGGAACGGGTCCATGCTCAGGGTGGTTTCCGGGTCGATCAGCGACACGTCCGGCACTGCGGCCTTGCTGACGATGGAGAATTTCATGCGTTCTTGCTGATTGGAGATGATCACGAACTGCGACACATCGGCCGACGTGCCGGCGGTGGTCGGGATCAGGATCAGCGGCGGGCTGGGCATGCGCAACATGTCCACGCCCTCGAATTCGAGGATGTTGCGCCCGTGGGCGACGACAATGCCGATGCCCTTGCCGCAGTCCATCGGGCTGCCGCCACCGATCGCCACGATCACATCGCAGTGATTCTCCCGGTACAACTCGGCGCCGAGCATGACTTCTTCGATCCGCGGGTTGGGCGAAACGTTGCTATACAAAAAGAAATCAATGCCCTGGGCTTGCAGACTGGCCTCGACATCGGCGACCCAACCGGCGGCAATCACCCCGGGGTCGCTGACCACCAGCACCTTGCGGGCGCCGAAGGTCTTGGCATAGTTGCCGACGTTATGCCGACAGCCGGCACCGAAGATGATTTCAGGCGAAACGAATTTACGCAGCTGGCTGAGATTCTGGCTCATTGGAAAGCCTGTTTTTATTGTTTTGAAAGGTAAAGACCACACTAAAGCATCCGGCTGCGAATGCAATCAGACCAATGGATAGCGAGCCGCGGTGTACTCGGATTTGTATCCACTGGAGATCAACTGTGGGAGATTCTATGGTTGAGGGGAAGCCCTCAACCCGTTTTCGCTTGGTATTCACTCTGCCCTTTCAGCAGTGCAAATACGACCCGTGCAAGC
>NZ_JBNNVP010000035.1:0-71373 GCF_050280605.1 Pseudomonas sp. NPDC089918
CTTGCACGGGTCGTATTTGCACTGCTGAAAGGGCAGAGTGAATACCAAGCGAAAACGGGTTGAGGGCTTCCCCTCAACCATAGAATCTCCCACAGGGTTCGGTGGTGTTCACGCCTTTTGCGCAACACCGCCGTTCCTTGTGGGAGCGGGCTTGCCCGCGAATGAAGGTCGGTACGACCTTCCAGCAATCTCAGATCAGAATCAATCGTCCAGCGCTTTCACCGATTTGGGCGACAGCCGCAAGCTGCGAAGGCTGCGTTTGACGCTCTTCAGGTGATTGACCAGGCTCGGACCGCGGGCCATGGCCACACCCATCGCCAGCACATCGATCACTACCAGGTGCGCAATGCGCGACGTCAGCGGCGTATAGATTTCGGTGTCTTCATGCACATCAATCGCCAGATTGACGGTCGACAACTCGGCCAACGGTGTCTGGCTCGGGCACAACGTGATCAACGAAGCGCCGCTCTCGCGCACCAGATTGGCCGTGATCAACAGGTCCTTGGAACGCCCGGATTGGGAAATACAAATCGCCACGTCGCTCGGCTTCAAAGTGACCGCCGACATCGCCTGCATGTGCGGGTCGGAATACGCCGCTGCAGTCAGCAGTAAACGGAAGAACTTGTGCTGAGCATCCGCCGCCACTGCGCCCGACGCACCGAAGCCATAGAACTCGACACGCTGGGCCTGAGACATGAGCGACACAGCCCTCTGCAACTCCACCGGATCGAGTTTCTCGCGAACCTCCATCAGCGTATGCAGGGTGGTGTCGAAGATTTTCAGGCTGTAATCGGCGACTGAATCGTCTTCATGGATCGCGAACTGCCCGAAGCTCGCGCCGGCCGCCAGGCTCTGCGCCAGTTTCAATTTCAAATCCTGGAACCCGGAGCAACCAATGGCGCGGCAAAACCGCACGATGGTCGGCTCGCTGATGCCCACGCTGTGGGCCAGGTCGGCCATGGAGCTGTGCATCACCGCCGCAGGGTCAAGCAGCACGTGGTCGGCGACTTTGAGCTCCGACTTGCGTAACAGGTGGCGGGACTGGGCGATGTGTTGCAGCAGATTCAAGGGGATGGACTCTTTGTTATTGGCAGGTGCCGGGGATGTAGCACGCTTGTAGTTATACTACATGAATCGGCTTTTTGCCTGCTCAATGCGTAACTCAATGTCCCCATTTCATGCGCCATGCGCTCCATGTAGCCCTCTCGGTCCTTGTAGCAGCTGGCGAAGCCAGCGGCTACAAAGGGTTGACGTCGCGACGTAAAAGCTCGGCCAGGTTGGCGGCCTCGACCGGACGACTGATCAAATACCCCTGCACTTCATCGCAGCGCTCGACTTTCAGAAACTCCAGCTGCTCCGGCCGCTCCACCCCTTCAGCCACCACCTTCAACGACAACCCGTGAGCCATGGCAATGATCGCCCGGGTGATCGCCGCGTCCTCGCTGCCCTCCCCCAAACCGCGGATAAACGCCTGATCGATTTTCACGTAGTCCACAGGGATGCGCTTGAGATAGCTCAGCGACGAATAGCCAGTGCCAAAATCGTCGATGGCCAGTTTCACCCCAAGGTCGCGCAACTGCTGGAAGGTCGCAATGATGTGCTCGACGCTGTCCAGCAACTGGCTTTCGGTGAGCTCCAGTTCCAGGTAGTGCGGCGCCAGACCGGTTTCCTCCAGCACCTGGCGCACCAGGCTCACCAGTTTCCCCTGACGCAACTGATGCACCGACAGATTGACCGACACCCGAATCGGCTCCAGTCCCTGACGCTGCCACTCGCAGGCTTGCCAACAGGCCTGGCGTAAAACGAACTCGCCAATAGCGCCGATCAACCCGGTTTCCTCGGCCAAGCCGATGAAATCCCCCGGCGGCACTTGGCCCAGGGTCGGGTGATGCCAGCGTACCAATGCCTCGGCGGCATTCAGCCGGCCGGTGGCGAGGCAGAGTTTCGGTTGATAAAACACTTTCAACTGCTTTTCTTCGATGGCTTTGCGCAGCTGGTTCTCGAGTTGCAAACGCTCGAGCGTGCTGGCTTGCAGGCTGTCGGTATAAAACTGGAAATTGTTGCCGCCCAAGTGTTTGGCATGCTGCATGGCCATGTTCGACTGGCTGACCAGCGTGGAAATCTCCCGCGCGGTGTCCGGCAACAGGCTGATGCCCATGGACGCGCTCACCACCAATTCATGACCCTCGACGGTGATTGGCAAACGCAGCTTGGCCGACAATCGGGTCGCTACGCGCGCCAGGCTCGACAAGTTGCCATAGGCATCGAACAGCACCGCAAATTCATCACCGGACAACCGGGCGATGGTGTCCGCTTCCGGCAGCGCATTGACCAGGCGCCGGGACATTTTCTGCAACAGCTGATCAGCGATTTCGTGGCCGAGGCTGTCGTTGAGCAGCTTGAATCGATCCAGATTGATGTGCAGCAACGCCAGGCTGCGCCGACCGCCCTGACGCCCCCGCTGATGAGCCTTGTGCAGCCGTTCGCGAAACAACGATCGGTTGGCCAATCCCGTAAGTTCGTCGTAATGGGCGAGGTAACGCATGCGCTCTTCGGACTCACGCCGAGCAGACAAATCGGCGAAGAAGCCGACAATATGACTAACTTTTCCCCGTGAATCGCGCACCGCATTCAGTTGCAGCCATTGCGGATACAACTCGCCATTCTTGCGCGTTTCGACCAGCTCGCCCTGCCAGCTACCGTGCTGCTCCAGCGCCTGACGAATCGCTGCGTAGTGCCGGCGCGCGTCGCGACTGCAGGGTAACTCGACCACATTGCGCCCGAGCATGTCGTCGATGTCATAGCCAGTCACCCGACTGAAGGCCTGATTGGCAGCAATCAGCGCGTAATTAGGGTCAAGAATGACGATGCCCTCGCTGGCGGCCTCGAACACCGTCGCCGCCAGTTGACGCTGTTCTTCCAGGTGCTTGCTGGCACTGATATCGCGGCGGGTGCCGACCATTCGGATCACCCGGCCGTTTTCGCTGCGCTCAACTGCTCGCCCACGGTCCTCGATCCAGACCCAATGGCCATCACCATGCCGAACCCGGTACTCGATCTGATAATCCTCGGTACGGCCCTTCAAATGCTCGACCAGCGCCCTCTTCAGCGCTGGCAAGTCGTCGGGGTGCAGCCTCGGCTTGAGGTGGCGGAGCATCGCCGTCACATATTCCGGCTCCAGCCCGAACAACTCCTGGAGCTGAGTGTGATGGACTTCGTCCGTCTGCAGGTTCCAGTCCCACAAACCGAGTTCGCTCGCCTTCAACGCCAGCGCCAGCCGCGCTTCGCTCTTGCTCAAGGCCTGGTTGGCCGCGTCCAGCTCCAGACTGCGTTGGACGACCCGGTTTTCGAGATCGACCTGGGTTTCACGTAATTCGTCTTCGGCGCGGCGGCGCTGGTCGATTTCCTTGGCCAGTTCGTGGTTGAGCTGATCGCTGCGACGTTGCGCCTGCTGCAAGTGCTCGATCAGGGCCTGATTTTGAAAGCGCCGCAACAACCCCTGGTTGATCAGCCGATTGACCTGCCAGGCGACCACGCTCAACGAGCCCAGCAAAATCAGCCCGAACCAGCCCCAGCCCTGTTCCTGTTCATCCCCGCCCCAGAGCAGATAGCCGATGGCCGGTAACAGACAGGGCAAGGTAAAGGACAGAAAAGCCGGCAGGCTGACGGCATAGGCGACGCTGGCCGAGAGCGCCGCGGCGCCGATCAGGCCGAACACCCAGGCTTGCTGCATGAAATTATCAGCGGGCACCAACGCGATGCCGGCACCGGCCAGGGTCAGGCCAGTCATCGCAGAGCCGAGCATGAACATGCGACGCCAGACCGGATGGGCCTGACGGTCGGGAATCGCCGAATCGAAAGCCGCGACTTGAATCACCCGCAATGCCACCAGCGACAATAACCAGATCAGCCAGACGCTCACCACGAAGTAACGCTGCGGGCTCCAGAGCAGGCCGGCGCACACGAGACCGTTGATCAGCATGAACAGCGTAGGCAACAGTGAGCCTTGGTACAGCAGGCGCGTGCGTTCGACCGCCATTTCCATGGCGTACTGTTTGCGGATAACCCGGGGCTCCACAGAGGGGCCCGACAGGTCGGAGCTGAGGGTCATAGGCAATGTTCTTGTTCTTATAGTGAGCATGCGAGCCCGAATTGTGGACGGAGCATACACAAGCAAATGCCCGTACCAAACAGCCCAAGCTCATAAAATAGACGAAAGTTCGAGCCGCTCGCCCTGGTCCAAAAGCAGCCAGACGAGCCCCGCCAACGCTTGCAGCCGGTGACCGACCGGTCGTCATCGGTGCTTCTTTCATCGGCTAATGCAAAGCTCGGTTTGCCCGGTGTGACGGCGCACCCTAGAATGCCCCGATGCGCGATGATCTCTCCCTTCTGCTGAACTCCCTCAACGATGCCCAACGTCAGGCCGTAGCCGCCTCCGTGGGTCGTCAGTTGGTCCTGGCCGGTGCTGGCTCCGGTAAAACCCGAGTGCTGGTGCACCGTATCGCCTGGTTGATCCAGGTCGAAAACGCCTCGCCCCACTCCATTCTGTCGGTGACCTTCACCAACAAGGCCGCTGCCGAGATGCGTCATCGCATCGAGCAGCTGATGGGTATCAACCCGGCCGGCATGTGGGTCGGCACCTTCCACGGCCTGGCGCACCGCCTGCTGCGGGCGCACTGGCAGGAAGCCGGCCTGAGCCAGACTTTCCAGATTCTCGACAGCGACGACCAGCAACGGCTGGTCAAGCGGGTGATCCGCGAGCTGGGCCTGGACGAGCAACGCTGGCCGGTCCGACAGGCCCAGTGGTTCATCAACGGGCAGAAAGACGAAGGTCTGCGCCCACAACATATTCAAGCCAGCGGCGATCTGTTCCTGGCGACCATGCGCAGCATTTATGAAGCCTATGAGGCCGCGTGCCTGCGCGCCGGTGTCATCGATTTCTCTGAACTGCTGTTGCGCGCCCTCGATCTGTGGCGCGATAACCCGGGCCTGCTCGCCCATTATCAGAAGCGCTTCCGGCACATTCTGGTGGACGAATTCCAGGACACCAACGCCGTGCAGTACGCCTGGTTGCGTCTGCTGGCCAAGGGTGGCGACAGTCTGATGGTGGTCGGCGACGACGATCAGTCGATCTATGGCTGGCGCGGCGCGAAAATCGAGAACATTTATCAGTATTCCGACGATTTCCCCGATGCCCAGATCATTCGTCTGGAGCAAAACTACCGCTCCACCGCCGGGATCCTCAAAGCCGCCAACGCCCTGATCGCCAACAATACCGGGCGCATGGGCAAAGAGTTGTGGACTGATGGCGGCGAAGGCGAAGCAATCAATCTGTACGCGGCGTTCAACGAACACGATGAAGCACGCTACGTGGTTGAAACCATCGAAAGCGCGCTGAAAACCGGCTTGGCTCGTAGCGATATCGCGATTTTGTACCGCTCCAACGCCCAATCGCGCGTTTTGGAAGAAGCCTTGCTGCGTGAGCGCATTCCGTATCGCATTTATGGCGGTCAGCGCTTCTTCGAACGGGCAGAAATCAAGAATGCCATGGCGTACCTGCGTTTGCTGGAAGGCCGTGGCAACGATGCGGCCCTGGAGCGGGTAATCAACGTTCCGGCCCGTGGCATTGGCGAAAAAACCGTCGAAGCGATCCGCGATCATGCACGCCACAGCCATGTGTCAATGTGGGAAGCCATGCGTCAGCTGGTGGCGAACAAAGGCCTGACCGGTCGCGCGGCCGGTGCCCTTGGGGCATTTATGGAGCTGATCGAGAACCTCGCCGCCAAGTGCCTGGAAATGCCGCTGCACTTGATGACTCAGACCGTCATTGAGCAATCGGGGCTGATTGCCTACCACCAGGCGGAGAAAGGCGAGAAAGGCCAGGCCCGGGTAGAAAACCTTGAGGAACTGGTCAGCGCCGCACGTAACTTCGAAAACCCGGAAGAGGATGAAGAGCAGTCGCCACTGTCAGCGTTCCTCGGTCACGCCTCGCTGGAGGCCGGAGACACCCAGGCCGACGAACACGAAGACAGCATTCAGTTGATGACCCTGCACAGCGCCAAGGGCCTGGAATTCCCTTACGTGTTCCTGGTGGGCATGGAAGAAGGCCTGTTTCCGCACAAGATGAGCCTGGAAGAACCCGGCCGTCTTGAAGAGGAACGCCGCCTGGCCTACGTCGGTATCACCCGGGCGATGCAGAATCTGGTGCTGACCTATGCTGAAACCCGCCGCCTGTACGGCAGCGAGACCTACAACAAGGTGTCGCGTTTCGTACGTGAAGTGCCGAAAGGCCTGATTCAGGAAGTGCGGCTGTCCAACAGCGTCAGCCGTCCGTTCGGCGGTGGCCAGCAGCAGAGCTCCAGCAGTCTGTTCGGCGGCAGCGAGATCCCGGACACCGGGTTCAGCCTCGGTCAGACCGTGCGGCATTCGGTGTTCGGCGATGGTGTGATCCTGAATTTCGAAGGCGCCGGCGCTCAGGCGCGGGTACAGGTGAACTTCAGCGAAGGCAGCAAGTGGTTGATGCTGGGTTACGCCAAGCTGGAAGCGATCTAATCAGGCCTGATCGTTCCCACGCTCTGCGTGGGAATGCATCCCGTGACGCTCCGCGTCACAGTGGACGCAGAGCGTCCATGGCGGCGTTACCACGCAGAGCGTGGGAACGATCTATCTGCGTTCAGCCCGCTGCGGTCATTCCTACAGAACTAATCCACTCGTCCTACAGACCAAAGTTAACAAGTCTTATTGCGTGACCGGAAGCTGAACACAACCTGTCAGGCAAAAGCCCGAAACACTCTGCCGCTAGCCAGCAACACTTCAGCTGTGCAACATGGCGCGCGTGCCTTCCACAAATTGGGAATTCCCTTTATGAAACGTTTTCTTAGCATCGCCATGGCGTTGTGCATTGGCCTGACGATGAGCCTCGACGCCAATGCCGCCAAGCGCTTTGGTGGCGGCAAGAGCTCCGGCGCTGCGCCGACTCACCAGACCAGCCAAATGGCTCCTTCTTCTGCTGCAGGCGGCGCTGCTGCCACTGCGGGCGCGGCCGGTGCTGCTGGCGCCGCCACCAAGGCCAGCGGTGCTTCGCGCTGGCTCGGCCCTCTGGCCGGTATCGCCGCCGGTGGCCTGCTGGCCTCCATGTTCATGGGCGACGGCTTCCAGGGCATGCAGATCTTCGACATCCTGATCATGGCGGTCATCGCCTTCCTGGTCTTCCGTTTCATCGCCGCCCGTCGTCGCAAGCAGCAGGAGCACATGGCTCCAGCCGGCGCGCCGATGCAGCGTGAAGTGTTCGAACAGAAACCAACAGCCATGGGTTCGATCTTCGGCGGTTCGGCTGCACCTGCTGCTGCTCGTCCGGTGATCAACGCGCCAGCCTGGTTCAATGAAAACAACTTCGTTGAAGCGGCCCGCAACCACTTCCAGTCCCTGCAGCAACACTGGGATGCCAACGAAATGGACAAGATCGCCGAGTTCGTGACTCCGCAACTGCTGGAGTTCCTCAAGCGCGAACGTGCCGATCTGGGCGACGGCTTCCAGTCGACCTACATCGATAACCTCCAGGTACAACTGGATGGCGTTGATGACCGTGCGGACAAGACTATCGCCACCCTGACCTTCAGCGGTGTATCGAAGTCCTCGCGCTTTGATCAGGGCGAAGTGTTCAGCGAAAGCTGGAACATGGAACGTCCACAGGGCGAAAACCAGCCTTGGCTGGTGGCCGGTATCCGCCAGAACGGCTGATCAATTCCCGCGTTTCACCTGTTGTAATAAAACCCCGGCCTCGGCCGGGGTTTTCTATTTCACGGTTGCATCTATAGCGAGCTACTGTATAAACCGCCCCAACTAAACCGCGCCATCAAGCAAGAGGATCCCGGACGTGGAAGAAATCATCGAACAACTGCGTGAAGCCAACGAACCGGTACCGGTCCCCTTGGAATTGCCTGACGAAGATCAGATTGTGGAAATCGAAGAGCAACTGTTCATCGATATCCCATTCGTCTTCAGAGAATTTTTGCTGACCGTCAGCGACGTGGTCTACGGCAGCCTGGAGCCAGTGACTGTCACCGATCCGCAGTCCCACACCTACCTGCCGGACGTTGCCGCCAACGCCTGGGACGCAGGCGTCGATCGCAGCATGATTCCGATCTGCCAGGACGGTGACAATTACTACCTGGTCGAAGAAGACGGCACCGTGGTGCTGTGGCTGGCTGAAGAAGAGTTGCTCGCCGAAGAAACCTGGGAATCGGTATGGCACTGGGCGCGGGACGTCTGGCTGGAAAGCTGATTTACCCTGATGCATCGCGTGTTCAATGCCCGGACGATTCCTTGTGATTGTCCAGCGTTTCCAGCAAGGCCACCTGCATTCGCGTATGCACACGGATGAACCAGCGCCAGAGCAGCGCCGCCACCGCGGCCGCGACTATGACGATCAGCACCAGCAACTTGTTGGTCGGCAGAATACTGGCCGACAAGGCTGCCAGCAGCAGGAAAATCACTAACAGCGAGAGGATCGGAATCACTTCGGCGATTACCCGACGCACTCGCTGTGTGTGGCGGCCGGCCATTTCCGGCTTCACACCCATCTCTGCCAGCAGCATCGACAGCGCCTTGAGCTTGCGATAGGCGGCGATCAGGAACGGCAGTGACAACAGCAACGCCCCACCCCAGATCAACGCTTTCTGCCAGCTCGGGTCGCTGATCCAGCCTTGCAGGTAAACGGACATGCGCTCGGCGAAGAACGCGCCCGAGAAAAAGATCGCAATCACCAACGCCAGATTGACCCCTACCTGCAACAGAATCCGCCGGATCATCGACGCCAACAGTGCACCCTCGCCCTGAGGCTGAATGCTGCGCAGCCATTCGCCATACATCCCGAGCACACGGCCCAGACGCTGTGGCATCACCGCAGCAAGCTTGATCGACAGCGGATCGGCCGCGCGAATCAGATACGGCGTCAACAGCGTGGTGATCACCGAGACGGCCACCGCCACAGGGTAGAGAAAGTTGCTGGTGACCTGCAGCGTCATGCCCAACGCCGCGATGATGAAAGAGAATTCGCCAATCTGTGAAAGCCCCATCCCCACTCGCAGTGAGGTGCGTCCGTCATTGCCGGCGATAAAGGCACCGAGGCCGCAGGAAAGCATCTTACCCAGCACCACAGCCACGGTGATCACCGCGATCGGCCAGGCGTATTGCAGCAGGATCATCGGGTCGAGCATCAGGCCGATGGCGACGAAGAAGATGGCACTGAACAGGTCGCGAACCGGCTCGATCAACTGCTCGATCTTCAGCAGTTGCCGCGATTCAGCCATGATCGCGCCGATCAGGAACGCGCCGAGGACCATGCTGTATTCAAGTTTGACCACCAACAGGCAGAAGCCGAAACACAGGCCCAGTACGGTGATGAGCAGCATCTCGTTGCTGTCGAATTTGGCCACATAGGCCAGCAGTCGGGGCACCAGCAGAATGCCAATAACCAGTGCGACAATCATGAACAGTGACAGCTTGCCGACCGTGGAAAACACTTCGCCGGAACTGACGGTTCCGCTGACCGCGATGCTCGACAGTAACGCGATGATGCCAATGCCGAGGATGTCTTCGACGATCAGCACGCCGAAGATCAATTGGGCAAAACGTTCGTTCTTCATCTTCAGGTCGTTGAGCGCCTTGACGATGATGGTGGTCGAGGAAATTGCCAGGATCGCGCCGAGGAACAGCGAGTCCATGGTATTCCAATCGAACCAGCGGCCGATTTCATAGCCGATCCAGATCATCAGGACGATTTCCAGGAAGGCCGCGATGAACGCCGTGGCGCCGACCTTGAACAGCTTGCGCAGGCTGAACTCCAGCCCCAGGCAGAACATCAGGAAAATCACCCCGAGTTCGGCGAGGATCTTGATGGTTGCTTCATCGTGGATCAGGCTGAACGGTGGCGTGTGCGGGCCGATGATGAAGCCGGCGACGATATAGCCGAGCACCACCGGTTGTTTGAGACGATGAAAGAGCACGCTCACCACACCCGCGATCAACATGATCACTGCCAGATCCTGAATGAAACTGATGGCATGCATGGCATGTGGCTCCTTGGGGTGGGCTTTTGAAGGGTAACACCGCGACTTCTGGCAGAAAGGCGGTGCAATATATGGAAACAGATCGATCCGGGCGTGACGGCGACCATCCGCCCGGCGTCCCGATAACTGTTGGTTTGAAAAACCAAGCACCCGCAGAGGTGTAACCCCGAATCCTGCCTTGAACCCGTGAGTACGTTATGGAACCCGGAAACGCCCAGCTGTCGATGACGGTATTGATGACCCCCGACATGGCCAATTTCTCTGGCAATGTCCACGGTGGCACCCTGCTCAAATACCTCGATGAAGTGGCCTACGCCTGCGCCAGCCGCTATGCCGGCCGCTATGTGGTAACCCTGTCGGTGGATCAGGTGATCTTCCGCGAGCCGATTCACGTCGGCGAACTGGTGACCTTTCTGGCGTCGGTCAACTACACCGGCAACACCTCGATGGAGGTGGGCATCAAGGTCGTGACCGAGAACATCCGCGAGCGCTCGGTGCGCCACACCAACAGCTGCTTCTTCACCATGGTCGCGGTGGATGACCAGCGCAAACCGGCCGCGGTCCCGCCGCTGCAACCGCAGAACAGTGAAGACAAGCGTCGGTACATGCAGGCCCAGCAGCGTCGGCAGATTCGTCAGGAACTGGAAAAGCGTTATCAGGACATCAAGGGCGACGCCTGAGCAGACAGTTATCCAGCGCTCTTCAGATCGCTATCGCGAGCAGGCTCGCTCCCACAGGTACAGCGATAACCTTGTGGGAGCGAGCCTGCTCGCGATTGGGACAACCACCCGATTACAGGCTGATTGAGGTCGCTTCGAACCGCACCCGCGGATGGGCGATCCGGTCCTGCGCCCGCACCAGTTCCAGCTCATAGCTGGCGCAAGCCTGGGTTTCCAGCAGCACTTCATGCACCGCCGCCGCAGTGAATTCGAAGGCACTCACCAGATTGTCACCCTGCAGCACGCGCGCCAGGAACAACCCGGCAGTCAGATCGCCAACGCCCACCGGCTGACGCGGAAACGCCAGCAGCGGCCGACGCAGGTGCCAGCTGCCTTCAGTGGTCACCAGCAACATCTCGAAGCCATCCGCCAATTTGCCGGGATAGTCCAGATGCTTGACCAGCACCGCCTTCGGACCGCGCGCCAGCAGCGCGCGTGCCATGGCCAGGCAATCGAACAATGACTGCGCCTTGCGCCCCGAGAAGCTGTTCAGCTCCAACTGGTTCGGGCACATGAAGTCGGCCACCGCTGCCGCCTCTTCCAGCAGAAAATCGCTGACCTCGGCTGGAACGGTGCAGCCCTTCTCCGGATGGCCCATCACCGGGTCGCAGAGGTATACCGCTTTTGGATTGATCGATTTGATTCGTTCCACGCCCGCGAGAATCGCCCGGCCCTGGGCCGCGCTGCCGAGGTAGCCGGACAACACGGCATCGCAATTGCCCAGCTCACCGATCGCCGCGATGCCTTCCACCAATTCCGGAATCTGATGCGGGGCCAGCACTTCCCCGGCCCACTGGCCATATTGCGTGTGGTTGGAGAACTGCACGGTATTGAGCGGCCACACGTTCACCCCGACCCGCTGCATCGGGAAAACCGCGGCGCTGTTGCCTGCGTGGCCGAACACCACGTGGGACTGGATGGCGAGCACATGGGGCGTACGTTTCATGCGGTGAGTTTTCCGTCAAACGATTGAAATTCGAGCCGCGCAGTATGCGACTAAACACAGCCTGTACGACAGACCGGCGACGCAGTTAAGCTGGCACTATCTTGTTGGAGCACCCTGTTGATGCTGACCCTCGGAAATATCCTCGTGTTGATGCTGCTCGCCACCGGTGGCGCGTGGTTGTGGCACAACCACGGCTTGCGCGAACGTGCGCTGGAGCGGGTCATGCAGCATTGCGCCAAGCTTCGGATCGAGCTGCTGGACGGCAACGTAGCCTTGAAGAAGATCGCTTTCATTAAAGACGCCAACGGCCGTCGGCGCCTGGCCCGTGTGTATAACTTCGAATTCACCGTGACCGGCGAAACCCGCCACACCGGCATCATCACCCAGTTCGGCGCCCACAGCGCACAGATCGAGCTCGCGCCCTACCCGATGCCGTTCGACGACACTCCGCCGGTGATCGATATCGCGAAGCCCAGAGCCGAGGTGATTGAACTGAGCCAGTGGCGGCAAGAACACACGAAGTGGCGTCCATGAGTCGGATGTCAGTCAGTTAAAACCAATCGCGGGCAAACCCGCTCCCACAAGGTTCACACTGTACCTGTGGGAGCGGGCTTGCCCGCGATGAGGCCTTCAAAAACGGCACAAAAACTCGCTAATTTGCCTAAGTGCGGCACCCCGCCAAACCTTCCTGCAGTTCTGGGACAGCCTGCTGCTCACTGAAAATCAACTCCATGCGCGAATCCCGACGCCATTCACTGATCTGCCAATCCAGTAACGAGTTATCCACCGCATTCGCCGACACCCACCCCTCGGCGCTGTGGATAACCAGCTTCGCCCGCCGCCATTCAAGGCGCTCAAGCCATTTCCCGATCAATACGGCATCGAATACCTGACTCGGATGCCACCGCCATCCAACACTCCAGCCACCTTCCTGCGCCTGACTCAAGCAAATCGGCAGCGTGGGGTCGGTCCAGATGGCCGGCATCTTCGCCAATCCCTTGGGCACGACAAAGTTATCCACACCCCCGACAGCCCGAGCCCCGAGCCCCGGTAACTCACTCAATGGCAAGACGGCTTGCTGCGTCCAGTACAAGGGATGTTTCGGCAACCGCGCGGCGATTCGCTGGCGATCACTATCGTCGAGGCCTTCCGCCTTGTTCAGCAACAGCAACCCGGCACTGTCCATGGCTTGCTGTTGCGCCGCAGGCAACGGTTTCCCGGCCGCGAGCGCCTGAGCATCCAGCACCAGCACGCACGGCTGCACCGCCAGGACGCCTTGCCACGGAACCTCACTCAATTGCCGGAGTAACTGCGCCGGATGCCCTAGCCCGGAGGGTTCGATGAACAGTCGATCCGGTCGTGCCTTGCGCAGCAACCGCCCGAGGCCGATCTGAAACGGCGCACCATTGACGCAACACAAACAGCCCCCGGCCACTTCCCCCAGTGCGATACCATCGGCGTCCTGGGTCAACAGCGCGGCATCAAGGCCGATCTGGCCGAACTCGTTGATCAACACTGCCCAGCGCTCACCCGCGGGCCGCTGTGCCAGCAGGTGCTTGATCAGGCTGGTCTTGCCGGCCCCCAACGGGCCGGCAATGACGTGGGTGGGAATGTTCTGCAACATGGTCGAGGTTTTCTGAGGAGGTAAAGAATGCGGTTGATGGGATGGTCGTTGCTTCTGGCGCTCACGTCGGGCGAAGCGCTGGCTCAGGCCTGCGTGGTGCACAGCACGGCTGAGCGGCTCGACGTGAAGGTCTGCCAGCAAAACCGCAACATCCCGGAAAAACTGTTCGCCGACGGATTCTGCCAGCCGAATTTGCCCGGGCAGAAAGTCGAGGTGCAGTACGTCGACCAATGCCCTACCGGCGCGTTCGGGGTGTGCAGCAACGCTCAAGTCGCCAATATGCCTTACCGGCAGGATATTCACTATTACGGCGTGGCCACCGATGCGGCGTATCTGAAGCCGTTTTGCGAAGCCCAGAGCCAGGGAACCTGGCTCAAACCTTGAGCGGCTAGCTCAGCCAGTCAAGGGTCAGGATCAAACGACGCTCGCCCGGCGCTGGTTGCGGCGAACGGTGGATCAAACCGAAGCCTTCGTTGCCGTGCCACTTCTCCCCTTTAAGCAGCGCCACTTCGCCACTGGTGATCTGCTGTATCAGCGACTCATCCGGCGGTTCGGCCTCAGGTTTGCCTAATTGCTGGCGATCCATCGCCCCTTCTTTCAGCCACTGGCTGCCGATACCTGCGTAGGTGGTGATCAACCGCACTGGCACGTGATCGACGTGGAAACGCGGGCACATGGCTGTGTCCAGAACCCGCAGGCGCAGGCCGATACGCTGGGCGCCCAACAGGCAGGCGAAGGCGCTGACCAGCCAGGAAACATCAGCGATAAAGCCTTCGTAACCTTCCAGATCGCTGAAGCCTGAGGCTAAACCGTGGAGATTGGGTTCGGCGTCATCGCCGGGCATTTCCAGGGACAGCGACTCAGCCAGCGGCTCGTTCAGGGACAACAACAAACGACCGAAATCGGCAATGTGCGCTGGGAGTTGGCGTTGCCAGAGGGCCAGGTTTATGCCGTCGTCCAGAATTCCGGTCAGCGCTTTTGGCGTATCACCTTGAACCTGACGAATGACCGGTCGCAGCTTAAGACTGGGCGCCAACATCAGGCGGCCGCCTCTTCGTGCCAAGGACCGAACGGATCGGGCAGTAACTGCCACCCCTCGACACCCAAGGCCATTTCAGCATCCGTCAGCAGGCAGTTATCGAGTTCGGCGGCGAGTTGCGCAAAGTCGATGTTCTGGCCGATAAACACCAGTTCCTGACGGCAATCACCGGTGGCAGCCGTCCAGTTTTCCATGATCCCTGCGGTGCTTTCTTCGTCTTGCGGCCACTGGTTTTTCGGCACGAAACGCCACCAGCGCCCGGCAAAACCGTGGCGCATCAAACCGCCGGCCTGGGACCAGCTACCAGCATCCCTGTGTTTGCTGGCCAGCCAGAAATAGCCCTTGGAGCGCAGCAATTTGCCGTTCACCCACGGACGGTCGATGAAGCTGAAGAAGCGTTGTGGATGAAACGGTCGCCGCGCCCGATAGGCCGTGGAGGCGATACCGTATTCCTTGGTTTCCGGCACGTGTTCACCGCGCAATTCCTGCAACCATCCCGGCGCCTGAGCGGCTTTTTCGAAGTCAAAGCGCCCGGTGTTGAGGATTTTCTTGAGCGGCACTTCGCCCATGACCATTGGAATGATTTCCGCCTGGGAATTGAGCCGTTCAAGGATCGCGATCAACTCCTGGCGTTCGCGGCTGCTGATCAAATCGATCTTGCTGATCAGGATCACGTCGGCGAATTCGATCTGCTCGATCAACAGGTCAGTGATCGAGCGTTCGTCCTCCTCGCCCAGGGTTTCGCCACGGGAAGCGAGGCTTTCGGCGGCCTGATAGTCGAGCAGGAAGTTCATGCCGTCGACCACGGTAACCATGGTGTCTAGCCGCGCGATGTCGGCCAGGCTCTGCCCTTCTTCATCGCGAAACGTGAAGGTTTCCGCTACGGGCAAAGGCTCGGAAATCCCCGTGGACTCGATCAGCAGGTAATCGAAACGACCGTCTCTGGCGAGTTTGCTGACTTCTTCGAGCAAATCTTCCCTCAAGGTGCAGCAGATGCAGCCGTTACTCATTTCCACGAGTTTTTCTTCGGCACGGTTCAGGCTGACATCGCGCTGAACTTCGCTGCCATCAATGTTGATCTCACTCATGTCATTGACGATCACCGCGACACGCAAATTTTCGCGATTACGTAGTACGTAATTAAGAAGTGTACTTTTTCCAGCACCGAGAAAGCCCGACAGGACGGTCACGGGGAGACGATTGGGCATCAGGTATTCCTCATCAGGATGTGGCCGGTCAAATCGCCCGTTGATGGCGTTCGCGCAGCTCTTCACGTTCTTTGGCTTCAATACACAAAGTGGCGGTGGGTCGCAGCAGCAGGCGCTTGAGACCGATCGGCTCACCGGTTTCGCGGCACCAGCCGTACTCACCGCGAGCCAGGTGTTCGAGGGCTTCGGCAATCTTGTCCAGGAGCTTCTTTTCCCGCTCCAGCAGGCGCAGTTGCCACTGGCGCTGTTCTTCGGCGCTGCCGATATCGGCGGGATCGCTGTGGGGTTCCTGCTCGCGTAACGCGTCGAACTCGCCGGCAATGCGCTCCTGCAGCTCGCTGCGCTGAGCCAGCAACAGCTCGCGAAAGAAGCCTTGCTGGGCGTCGTTCATGTAATCGGCGGCGGGTTGAGCGAGGAGTTCTTGTTCAGTCATGGCGGTGGATCATCAGAACGGGTGTATTTTTATGTTATAGTATAACAATACAAATAAGCCACTCCCCTTTTGTTACTCACGACAAAGGGCACGATGCTTTAAACCGTCTGCCCTTTTGAGAAATGCCATGGGAAACGCCCTGAAACTCTCGCTATTGAGCCTTTCGCTGCTGATTGCGGTCGATGCCTGGGGACAAATCCCGAGCCTGGCCAACTGCACCCGTAGCGCCAATCTGCTGGCCTGCGTAGATGCCGATGGCAATGCTTACAGCGTTAACACCGTCGGTAGCACGATCTATCTGCGCGGCTTCGAAGTAGCCGGCAAACGCCAATGGGCGCAAACCAACAGCCGCTACGGGCAACTGACATTCTTCACGGGCATCGCGTCCGATGGCGAAGCCTGGGTCGGCTACAACCGCCGGGTTGGCTGGACAACCATTAATCGGTTTTCCAGCTCCGGCGGCAGCAGCGGCAAGTTCACGTGCAGCCGGATGACCGGCTGCTAGGCCTGCATCTTTTTCTGTTCCTGTTGCCAGGCGATGTAGCTGTTCATCGGTGGGTTCTTCTGAAAATAGCGCTGCAAACCTTCGAACAAACCATCCGCCACGGCTTGTTGATGACGGGCAGTCACCAGTCGCTGGCTGTCGCGGGGGTTTGAGATGAAGCCGGTTTCCACCAGAATCGACGGCACATCCGGCGACTTCAATACAGCGAATCCCGCTTGTTCCACTCGCTTCTGATGCAGTGTGGTGATGCCTGCCAGGCTGCCAAGCACCGTACTGCCCAGTTGCAAACTGGCGGCGATGGTGGCATTCATCGACATGTCGAGAATCACCCCGGCGAGCATCGGATCCTTATCCTTGAGATTGAGCAGGCTGGTGGCACCCAGCAGGTCTGCACCGTTCTCCCGTTGCGCCATGAAACGCGCCGTGGCCGAGGTCGCGCCGCCTTCGGACAGGCAGTACACCGACGCACCTGAAGCGGTGAGACGCGGCGCCGCGTCCGCATGAACCGAGATGAACATGTCGGCATTGTGCTTGCGGGCGATCTCCACGCGTTTACGCAGCGGGACGAAGAAGTCGTCGTTGCGCACCAGTTTCACGTCGAAGCCCTTCTCGCGCTTCAGCCGCTTGGCCAGCAATTGGGCGATCGACAGCACCACGTCTTTTTCCCGCTCACCTTTGGCACCGACCGCGCCCGGGTCTTTGCCGCCGTGACCCGGGTCGACCACCACGATGATGTCGCGCTTGGGGTGAGCCTTGTCGGGGACGGGTTCAGGTTTTTCCGACGGCACCGCCGCAATCTGTAGCGGCGCGGCGGTCTTCAGATCGAGCACCAATCGGTGCCCCTGCCCGTCCTGGGGCGGCAGCAGGAAACTGTTGAGCTGCACCGGGCCGCTGAGGTCGAGGACGATCCGCGTATCGCCTTGACCGAAATGTCCGGAGCGGATTGAGCGAATCACCGTATTGCCGAGTGCTAACTGACTGAAATCGCCACTGAGATTGGCGCCACTCAGATCAATGATCAGCCGCTGCGGAGCGCTCAGGGAAAACGTCTTGTATTGCACCGGCCCGCTCAGATCGAACACCAGTCGTAACTTGTCATCGGAACGCCACAGTCGTGCATTGCGAATTTGCGTGGCCGACACACCAAAGGGTAAAGCGAAGGCCGCGCTGGCCAGAATCAGGTTGAGCAAGTGACGTCTGTGCATGGTGAAAGCCTGCTCACGAAAAAGGCATCGTCGATTTGATTGTTATAATATAACATGCCAAATCAACTCCCACGATGGACCTGCTCATGAATGCGCTGACTCTGCCGGATATCGCCGCGCAGGCCTCACGCCAAGCCCTGCCACTCGATTGGGTGGGCATGTGCGGCATTGCTCTTCCTGTTTTATTCGATGGCCAGCGACTGAGCGCAAAGGCCGACGCTGGCGTTAGCCTCGACGATGGAGAGGCGCGCGGCATCCATATGTCGCGGCTGTATCTGGCGTTGGAAATGCTTGAGCAGGAGAACCTTTCGCCCGCGTTATTGCGGCGAGTCTTGCAAAATTTTCTCGAAACCCATGAAGGACTTTCCCGCAACGCTTACCTAAAAATTCACACCGATCTATTGCTCAAAAGACCCGCGCTCATCAGTCCGCTAGCCGGTTGGAAAACTTATCCGGTGAGCATCGAAGCCAGTTTGAAAAACGCGATGTTCCACGTGGAACTAAAAATCGATGTTCCTTATTCCTCAACCTGCCCGTGCTCAGCGGCACTTTCGCGGCAGTTGATTCAACAACAATTCGTGGATGACTTTGCCAACAAGTCGCTGCAACACGCCGACGTTCTGGCTTGGCTCGGTTCCACGAAAGGCATCGTCGCCACGCCGCATAGCCAACGCAGCAATGCGCGATTGCAGTTGCGTCTGGACGATTATCTGGATGACCTGCCGCTGATCGCCGCGATCAACGATGCGGAAGCAGCCCTCGGCACCGCAGTGCAAACCGCCGTGAAACGCGCCGATGAACAAGCCTTCGCCCTCGCCAATGGACAGAACCTGATGTTCTGCGAAGACGCCGCTCGACGCTTGAACCTGGCCCTGAAACGCTCCGCCGGAATCAACGCCTTTCACGTGCGAGTCGTTCACGCCGAAAGTCTTCATGCCCACGATGCTGTCGCCGAAAGTCGCTGGAATTGGGAGGCCGCATGATCCAATGCCAAGCCTTGCGCTGGGGCGCTCCCGGTCAACCGCTCACTCCGTCGGTGGATTTCCAATTGCCCAAAGGAAGTCTGACCGCCGTCATCGGTGCCAACGGTTCGGGTAAAAGCAGCCTGCTAAAAGTCATTGCCGGTCTGCAAAAGCCACTGACCGGAAAAGTCATCATTGATGTTCCACGCAAAGGCGGCCTTTCGTTCCTGCCTCAGCAACAACACCTGGACCGGCAATTCCCCATCAGCCTGCAAGAGTTGGTGGCAGCAGGTTTCTGGGGCAGCAAGCAAACTCCGGAAATTCGCAGCCAACGCCTCAAGTCTGCGCTGGAAGACTGGTGCCTGAGTGGCCTGGAACATCGCCCATTGATGGCTCTCTCCGGGGGCGAATTGCAGCGTGCCCTGCTCGCCCGGTTGAGTCTTGCAGAAGCCCCCTTGTTGTTGCTCGACGAACCCCATGCCGCGCTCGACGAACTCGGCCAGGCGCTGCTCTGGAAACACATCCATGCCTGGCATGCCGAAGGTCGAACGCTGGTGGTGGTGTGTCATGACCTGGCCGCCGTGCGCCAACACATCCCCCAAGCCCTATTGATCAAAAGCAGCGGCTGCGTCCTCGGCCCCAGTACCGACCTGATTCGCCAACAACCTCAGACGCAGGTGGCTTGATGATCGCTGCCGCTCAGCTTTGGCAACCGTTCCACGAATTCGTATTCATGCGCCGGGCGTTGCTTGGTGGTCTCGTTCTGGCGTGCAGCACGGCACCGCTTGGGGTGTTTTTGATTCTGCGACGCATGAGCCTGATCGGTGACGCGGTGGCTCACGGCATCTTGCCCGGCGCCGCATTGGGCTTCTGGTTCGCCGGGTTGAGTCTGCCCGCGTTGACCATTGGTGGCCTCGGCGCTGGCCTGAGTATGGCCGGACTGGCCGCCTGGATCACCCGCCGCACCGGCCTGCGGGAAGACGCGAGCCTGGCCGCGATCTACCCGATATCGCTGGCCAGCGGCGTGCTGATCCTCGGCATTGCCGGTAAGCGACTGGACCTGTTGCACCTACTGTTTGGCTCGGCGCTCGCGGTAGATGGGCCGACTTTGACCGGCATGATTTGGGTCTCGGGCTTCAGCCTGATCGCCATGGCCCTCATCTACAAACCCCTGTTGCTGGACACCCTCGACCCGCTCTTTCTGCAAACCGTCAGCCGCCTCGGGCCGCTGGCTCACGGGGTATTTCTGACCCTGGTGGTGCTGAACCTGGTGATCGGTTTCCAGGCTATCGGCGCCCTGATGGTGGTCGGTTTGATGATGTTGCCGGCCGCCGCTTCTCGCTTCTGGAGTCGTCGCTTGCCGGTACTGATGGTCATCGCCGCACTGCTCGGTTGCCTCTCGGTCTGGCTCGGATTGTTGCTGTCGTTTTACTTCTCACTGCCCAGCGGCCCGGCGATCGTGCTGGTGGCTGGCGCTTTGTATCTGCTGTCCGTGGTGTTCGGTCCGGTGCACGGTTTGCTGCGCCGCCCGCCTTTGCTCACATCCCAATGAGGTGTAACCCGATGCGCGCTTTACTCGTGCTGTTCAGTCTGATGCTGTCGATGTCGCTGTCTGCAGCAGAAAAACTCCAGGTAGTCACCAGCTTCAGCATCCTCGCCGACATGACCCATCAGGTCGGCGGCGACCATATCCAGATCACCAACATGGTCGGGCCGGACGCCGATGCCCACACCTACGAGCCAACTCCGGACGATGCCAAGGCATTGCTCAAGGCCAGACTGATCATCAAGAATGGGCTAGGTTTCGAGCCATGGCTGGACCGTCTGGTGACCAGCACCGAGACCAAAGCTGCGGTCATCAGCGCCAGCCACGGTGTCATCCCACGCTCGCTGGATGAAGACGGCGAAACCATCCCGGACCCGCACGCCTGGCACAACCTGGCGAACACCGAGCTGTACATCAGCAACATCACCAAAGCGCTGATCGCCGCCGACCCTGCCAACAAAACCGACTACGAGCACAACAGCCAGGCCTACCTGAAAAAGATCTATGCCTTGCTCGCCGAGGCCAAAGCCAAGCTCGGTTCGCTGCCGCCGGGTAATCGCAAAATCGTGACCTCCCATGACGCCTTCGGCTATCTCGGTCAGGCTTACGGCATCGACTTCATGGCGCCACAAGGACTGTCCACCGAACGTGAACCGTCGGCCGCCGAAGTCGCTGCGCTGATCACGCAGATCCGTCAGGCCAAGGTCAAAGCAGTGTTCATGGAAAACATCAAGGACGCACGCCTGCTCAAGCAAATCGCCGATGAAAGCGGCGCGCATATCGGCGGCACGCTGTACTCCGATGCTCTCGCGGCGACCGGCCCGGCCAGCACGTTCGCCGGGTTGTTCGAATACAACCTCAACACCTTGTATGAGGCGTTGAGCAAGCCATGATCCGCAAGAATCCTTCGGGTGATCTTCCATTGATTGCGGAGTCGGCGTACGTGGATAAAACCGCCATCATCTGCGGCAAAGTGGTGATCGGCGAGAACGTGTTCGTCGGTCCCTACGCGGTGATTCGCGCCGATGAAGTGGATGATTCGGGCGAGATGGAGCCAATCACCATCGGCGCCAATTCGAACATCCAGGACGGCGTGGTGATCCACTCCAAGTCGGGGGCGGCGGTGACCATCGGCGAGTTCAGCTCTATCGCCCACCGCTCCATCGTGCATGGCCCCTGCACCGTTGGTAATCGCGTATTCATCGGGTTCAACAGCGTACTGTTCAACTGCGCGGTGGGCGACGGTTGCGTGGTGCGGCACAACTCGGTGGTCGATGGTCGTGACTTGCCTGAAGACTTCTACGTGCCCTCCACCACGCGCATCGGCCCCAACACTGACCTGTCGCAGTTCCCACCGGTGAGCGTCAGTGCCTCGGAGTTTTCCGAGGACGTGGCGCGCACCAACGTTGATTTGGTGCGCGGCTACAAAGCCCTGCAAAACGAGTTCTGACCATGAGCAGCGTGCTGATTCGCAACGCCCGGCTGGTGAATGAGGGTCGTGAATTCGACGGTGATTTGCTGGTAAGCCACGGTCGCATCGTCAAGATCGCCAGCAGCATAGAAGGTGAAACGGCCACCGTGGAAATCGACGCCAACGGCCAATGGGTGCTGCCGGGCATGATCGATGACCAGGTGCATTTCCGCGATCCCGGAGCGCCGGACAAGGGCAGCTTCCATACCGAATCCAGGGCGGCAGTTGCCGGCGGCATCACCAGCTTCATGGACATGCCCAACACCTCCCCGGCCACCCTGACCCTCGCCGCGCTGGCCGACAAGAAGCGTCGAGCGGCGACCAGCTCAGTGGCCAATTACGGTTTTCATTTCGGCGTGAGCAACGACAATCTCGATACCGTCGCCGCGCTCAATCCTTGTGAGGTGGCCGGAGTCAAAGTGTTCATGGGCGCCTCCACCGGCAACATGCTGGTGGACGATCCACGGATTCTCGAGCGGCTCTTCGCCGAGGTGCCGACCATTTTGTTGGCTCACTGCGAACACACACCCAGCATCGAAGCCAATGCCGCAAACCTGCGAGAGCTGTTCGGCGAGCACCTTCCACCCGCCGCTCACCCGCTGATCCGCAACGCCGAAGCGTGCTTTCGCTCCTCCTCAATGGCCGTTGATCTGGCCAGGCAACACGGCACCCGACTGCACGTTTTACACTTGAGCACCGCCCGTGAGCTGGCGCTGTTTGAAGACCAGCCGCTGGCACAGAAACGCATCACCGCCGAAGTCTGCCTGCATCACTTGCTGTTCGATGATCACGACTACCCGAGCCTTGGCAACCTGATCAAGTGCAACCCGGCGATCAAGACTCAGGCCGACCGCGATGCTTTGCGCAAAGCATTGTTGAGCAATCGACTGGATGTGATCGGCAGCGATCACGCGCCTCATACCTGGGCCGAAAAACAGCGACCCTACAGCCAGGCGCCGTCCGGTTTGCCGTTGGTGCAACACGCCCTGCCCGCGTTGCTGGAGCTGGTGTCCGATGAGATATTGCCGATCACCACCCTCGTGGCCAAGACCAGTCATCGGGTCGCCGATTTGTTTGCCATCCCCGACCGCGGCTACCTGCGCGAAGGCTATTGGGCAGATCTGGTATTGATTAAACCCGAGCCCGATGGCGTTGCGGTTTCCCGGCAGCCGATCCTTTCGCAATGTGGCTGGACGCCCTTCACCCACCATTGTTTTCGCCACAGCGTCACCACTACGGTCGTGTCGGGGCAAATTGCCTGGCACGACCAACGTCTTAATGACAGCTGCCAGGGTTTAGCCCTACGGTTTATGCGCTAGCGCGCGTTATCGAAAACATTCGAGAACACGATCATGGTCCACATCACCCTGCCCGATGGTTCATTGCGTGAGTACGATCAGCCGCTGACTGTGTATGAAGTCGCTGCGAGTATCAGTCTCGGGTTGGCCAACGTGGCGGTGGCCGGTCGGGTCGACGGCGTGTTGGTGGACTGTGGGTTCCTGATCGAGGGCGATGCCCGGGTCAGTATCGTCACGCCCCAGGAGCCCGATGGCCTGGAGATCCTTCGCCGTTCCTGCGCGCTGATGTTGGCCATGGCCGTCAAACAGCTTTTTCCGCACGCGCAATTGCGGACCGGATCGTCGCTAGGTGACGGTTTCTTTTATGAGTTTGCTTTCCAGCGCTCTTTAACTCTGGCCGAGCTGCCTGTTATTGAAGCGCGCATGCATGCACTGGCGGCGACCAACCATTCGATCCGCCGGGAACCAGCTCCCCAGGCGACGTCAACCGAACAGTTATCGCTGTATCGCTTGGGGGATTTTGAAAGTTTCGCAGCAGGCCCGCATGTTCCCACCACCAAGGTATTGCAAGCGTTCACTCTGAACCATATCAGCGGCACGTCGCAGCAACGGATCTACGGCACGTGCTGGTCCAGCCAACAGGAGCTGGACACCTGGCGAGCGCCGCCGCAGGTGATGGTCGTGAACATCGATGAACGTCAGACCGCTTATGCGCACTCAGTGACCCAGGCACTGCGCCGCCGCGAACTGAGGGCCAACTCGGATCTGCGTAACGAGAAAATCAGCCACAAGATTCGCCAGCACAGCCAGAAAGTGCCGTATCTGTTGGTAGTGGGAGAGAAGGAAAAGGAAGGCGGGTTTGTCAGTATGCGCAGCGGCAGCGGAGAGAACTTCGGGGAGAAAGGGATTGAGGCGGTGTGTGAATTGTTGAATCCGCCCAAGATTCAAGGTGACTAAACGGACGTCATCGCGGGCAAGCCCGCTCCCACAGGGATCGCGTATGACCTTGTGGGAGCGGGCTTGCCCGCGATGCTTTTAGGCTCTTGGCTTCACTGTGCCGCAATCCTGGCCCAACCACACAGCGCGAGTATCGAGGCTACCCTTCTGCTGAATGCCGGTGGCGTTGAAAGTGCCATTGACCTTGGTGGTGAACTCACGATCGCTGAGGAATGTGGCGACACCCGCACCTTGCGCTTTCGGACAGCTGAAACGGAATTTCCACTGGTTGCCGGTACGTTCGGTGATTTGCTGCTTGCAGCCCGATTGTGGGTCCGTCAGTGGAATGTTGTCGGTCTTCACCTGCTCGGGCGTCAGGCACGCCCGAATCCCTTTGCCGCCCATAGTGATGCCCTGCTTCTCCAGCTGCGCGCGCTGTTCAGGGGTCATCTGACTCTGTATCTGGCCGAGGATCAGTTGCAGATCGGGCAGGTTCTGGTCATCGACCTTCATGTTGCTTGAAGTCATTTCCCACAAGCCCGGCTGCAACATCTGCGCCTGAGCAGCCACAGGAAGTGTCAAACCAAACGCAATGGCCAAACCCAGCAGACGAACGTTCATCGAGTAACTCCTGATCATTAGTGGCCGTTAGACGTCAGCCACGGGCTTCGGTTCATGGGCCAATTAAATAGCGACATTCTGCCCGGAACATGGTCTGTTAAGCATTGAATCTTCAGGAGCAAGGCTGCCCCATGGATTACTTTGGACCGCATGTTTTCGGTTATCTGATCGCTCTGCTGCACGCGCTGGGCTCGATTGCCGCCATCCATGCCGTATTGACCGTTCGAACCGCTCAGGGCTCGATCGCCTGGGCCCTGTCACTGCTGTTCATTCCCTACCTCACGCTTATCCCTTATCTGGTCTTCGGCCGCAGCACCTTCGATGGCTATATCAAGGCCCGGCGGCAAGCCAACGAGGAAATGCGCAAGGCCATCTCCGAGCTGAACTGGCGCCCCTGGGTAGAAGAGGCACTGACTGCTCGTGCCTCCAGCGCCTACGCGTCTTTGAGGGCCATGCCGAAACTGGGGCGCATGCCGTGCCTGGCGAATAACGAAGTACACCTATTGATTGATGGCCAAGCCACCTTCGATGCGATTTTCGACGCCATCAGTAACGCCCGGCAAGCGGTGTTGATCCAGTTCTTCATCATCCACGACGATCGCCTCGGCCAACGCCTGCACACCTTACTGACCAAGAAAGCTGCAGAGGGCGTAGCGATTTACTTGCTCTACGACCGCATCGGCAGCCACTCCCTGCCCCACGGTTATGTACAACCGTTGCGCGATGCCGGTATCGAGGTCAAAGCCTTCGCCACCCGCAGCGGCTGGCTCAACCGCTTTCAGGTCAATTTCCGCAACCACCGCAAGATCGTCGTGGTCGACGGGATTGTCGGTTTTGTCGGTGGGCTCAACGTCGGCGACGAATACATGGGCGAGAAACCACCCCTGGCGCCATGGCGCGACACCCACGTGCAGGCGCGCGGGCCGGTGGTGGCCTGCATGCAGGAGTCCTTTGCCGAAGACTGGTTCTGGGCGGCCCGTTCGCTGCCGCCGTTGATCCTGCCGGAGGTTTATCCGGACGACGGCGTGCTCTGCCAATTGCTGGCCACCGGCCCGGCGGATTCCTACGAAACCTGTTCGCTATTCTTCGTCGAAGCCATCCATGCGGCGACGGAACGGGTGTGGATCACCACCCCTTACTTCATCCCCGACGAAGCGGTGTTCGCCGCGTTACGACTGGCAGTATTGCGTGGTGTGGATGTACGGATTTTGTTGCCGTCGCGGGCGGATCACCGGATCGTCTACGCCGCGTCCAGCCTTTACGCCTTCGAAGCAGTACGTGCTGGCGTACGCTTGTTCCGTTACCAGCCGGGGTTCATGCATCAGAAAGTGGTGCTGATCGACAGCGAAATCAGCGCCATTGGCAGCGCCAACATGGACAACCGTTCGTTCCGGCTGAATTTCGAAGTGATGTTACTGACGGTCGACAGCGTATTTGCGGCCGAAGTGGAACAGATGCTCAACGATGACTTCGCCCAGGCTCACGAGATCGCCAAAGAAGAAAGCCGGGAGACCCACCGCCTGCAACAGGTCGGCATGCGGATCGCCCGGCTTATTTCACCGATTCTCTAATTGTAAATGTCGTCGCGGGTCCACGGCAGTTCATGGCTGCCATCGGGATGGGCTTTCACCGCGAGGATTTGATGTAGGTTGATCCAGCCTCTGGCGAAGGCATAGGCGCATCCCGCCAGGTACAACCGCCAGATCCGTAAAGCCTGTTCTGGCACCAGTTTGCCGGCAGCTTCCAGATTGTCTTCCAGGCGTTCGCTCCAGTGGTCCAGGGTCCGCGCGTAATGCAGGCGCAGACTCTCGACGTCGACGATCTCCAACCCCGCGTCGCTGATCTCGGCCGAGATCATCGACAGGTGCGGCAGCTCGCCGTTGGGGAACACGTACTTCTCGATGAACTCACCGGCACCGCGCCCGACCGGACGACCGTCGATGTGTTTGGCGGTGATCCCGTGGTTCATCACCAAGCCACCCTCTTTCACCGCGCCGAACAAGGTTTTGCAGTACTCGGCAAGATTCGCATGGCCAACGTGTTCGAACATGCCGACGCTGACCACCTTGTCGAAGCGCCCGTCCTGAGGCAAATCGCGGTAGTCGAGCAGTTGCAATTCGATCTGATCCTCCAGGCCTTCGGCTTTCACCCGTTCACGGGCCAGCTCCAATTGCTCCTTACTCAGTGTGATCCCGAACACCTTCGCGCCGAACTCACGAGCCGCATAACGCGCCAACCCGCCCCAGCCGCAACCGACATCCAGCAGATACTCGCCTGGTTGCAACCGCAGCTTGCGGCACAGGTGACGAAACTTGGCTTGTTGAGCTTGTTCGAGAGTTTCACTGCCGGTTTCGAAATAGGCGCAGGAATACGCCATGTCGCTGTCGAGCCACAGTTGGTAAAACGCGTTGGAGAGGTCGTAGTGGTAGGAGATGGCTTTGGCATCGGTTTCCTTGTCGTGAACCGAGCGCACCGGTTGCTCATCTTCGTCCTCGTTGATCAGCGCCTGACTCCATTCATCGCAGACACGAATCACATCGCTGATAGAGCCTTCCAGCTCCAGCTTGCCTTCGACAAACGCCGCCCCCAACGCGTCGAGGCTGGGATGGGTGAACTGGGTAACCATGTGTGGGTCCTTGACCACAATGGTGACGCTGGGCGTCGGCCCCAGATTGAACTCATGGCCGTCCCAGAGTCGCAAGCGTAGCGGTAATTGCAGATTCTGTAAGGCCGGTGGAAGTTGCGCGAGCATGAAAAGTCCCCCTTGTTTCAGACGTCAAATCTGAGGGTAGACCATCCTTGAAAAATAGCAGGCTATCGAATTAATAGCCTTTTTCTATTCCCGGTGTTGCCTGCAACACTGAAACCATCCAACGGGCGATCGTTGAAAATGACCGCCTTACCCTAGATAACTACAAATCCGGCACACAGTTCTGAAAAGTTGTAGACGCTCACACCTCATCCTTAAGCTTGAGTAGGGGTTCCTGAAAGCGTAGCAAACGCCCGGCATTCCCGAGCACTAATAACGTGCTCAAATTGTGCAACAGCGCGGCAATCATCGCCCCTGCCGCGCCGAGCCAGCCGAATGCGGCGAACGCGACGATGGCCAGGGTCCAGCCCAACCCGATAATCACATTGACCTGCAAGGTCTGGCGGCATTGGCGACTCAAGCGCACACAGGTTCCGAGCCGGCGCAGGTCGCTACCAATCAGTACGATATCGGCCGAGGCCAGCGCGATGTCCGCACCGCCTGCGCCCATCGCCACGCCGACCACACCGGCCTTGAGCGCCAGGGAATCGTTGATGCCGTCTCCCACCACCATCGGCCGGAATCCGCTGCCGATTTCTTTCAGCACACGATTGAGTTTGTCCTCGGGCAAGGCCTGGGCTTCGACATCGCTGATGCCCACATCCCGGGCCAGCGTGTGCGCAACGCTTTGCCGATCCCCGGTGAGCAACAACTGACGACCCAAACCCAATTCACGCAATTCGCTCAGGGCAAACCGCGCCTCGGGTTTGACACTGTCAGCGAGCAACAGCCAGGCGAGAAATTCACCGTTGAGTGCCAGCCCGGCAATCGGGCCGTCGTGTTCGGGCACCGCTGATGTGGCGATGCACAGTTGCGCGAACAGCTCCGGACGACCGAGGGCCGCTTCGCCCTGCTCGGTCATCGCCACGACACCCAGCCCCTGACGCTCATGAATGTCAGAGAGCAGCAGAAAGTGTTCCTGAGTGACCAACCCGGCCAAGGCGCGGCTGACCGGGTGACTGCTGGCGGAACCAAGGCTGGCGGCGAGCTTCAGTACGTGACTGCGATCCTCCAGTGGACTGTCGATGGACTGCAGGCGCAAGGTGCCGAACGTCAGGGTTCCGGTCTTGTCGACCACCAACGACGTCAGGTCAGCCAACTCTTCGAGGAACGCCGAGCTGCGAATCAGAATCCCGTGCCGAGCCGCCACCGCCACCCCGGCAATGGCCGTGGCCGGTGCCGACAACACCAGCGCGCAAGGGCAAGCCGCGACCAACACTGCGAGCATCGCTTGAGCATCGTTGGTAACAAACCAGGTCACGGCGGCCAGCAGCAACACCAGCACCATGTAGCTTCCGGCGTAGCGTTCGAGCAAACGGGTGATTGGAGGCTTGGAACGTTCGGCACTTTGCATCAGCGCAATGACTTTACCCAGGGTCGATTCGTTACCGGTGCGGGTCACTTCAATGCGCAGCAGGCCATCAAGATTGATCGCCCCGCCGAACACCGACATGCCCACATCGGCCTCCATTGGCACCGACTCACCGGTGATCGACGCGGTGTCGAGGCTTGCCTGACCGGACAACACTCGGCCATCCGCCGGCACGCGATCACCGGCACGCACCTCCACAAGGTCACCGGCCTTGAGGGTGCCGTTGTCGACTTCAACGACGGAACCATCAGCCTGAATCTTGCGTGCATGGCTGCGGGTCAGTTTGCCGAGAGCATGAATCGCTTCCTGGGAACCGATCACACTGCGCTCTTCCAGCACGTGGCCGAAGATCATGATGATCGGCAGCAACGCCGCAGTGAGTAGATCGCCTGTGGCCCAGGCACCGAGCATGGCCAGGGCGATCAGTTGATCGGTGATCCCGTGCAGGCTCGGATAACGCAGGCTGTACCACGCCGAGCGCATGACCGGCACGGCTACCAGCAAGGACGCAAAACCCAATAGCAATTGGCTGACTCCGGTCTGCTCCGGCAACAACCAGCGCCAGATCAGGCCCAGCGCAAGCAACCCAAGCGCAAGCATGGCCAAGGTCAACTGGCGCGCGGCGCTACGTTGTTCAGCCGAGGACAACAAGCTCGGCGCGGCGGCGGTTTGGGCGGTCATTGCGCTGCTCCCTGAATAATCAGGCGGGAATCGTCTTTCGGATCAACCGTAGTCACCGAGCCGGCCTGCCCGAGAATCTTCGGCATCCGCTCACGGTAAATACGCAGCAGCATTTGCGGGTCAGTGCCCTGCTGTTGCGTCTTGGCCAAACTCAGCACTGCGGCGGTGTCGGCAGAGGCTTTGGCCAGGCGTTCGCTGGCTTGGGCGTGAGCCACTTGCAGCGTGCGGTCGGCTTGTTCGTTGGCGCTCTGAGTCAACTTCTCGGCTTCGGTGCGCGCGTTGGCCACGGCTTTGTCGGCCTGCTGGCTGGCGGTTAACACCGCGTTGAATGCGTTCACCGCCGGGCCGGGCAGACTCGATTGCACATCGACCCGCGCCACTTCAATGCCCAACCCCTGCCCGGTCGCGGTCAGTTCGGCCAAGCGCTGATTGATGCCCCGCACCAGATCGCCACGTAGACGTTCGCGACGTTCGGCGGCCTGATTGTCGGCGCCGATCAGTTCCGGTCGAGCCACCAGGATGGTGTCCAGGTCTCGCGCAGCGGTGAGTGCCAAGGCACTGCGGGTCACCAGCCGATCCAGTGCCGGCAGCACATGTTCACCCTGAAGAACGAAGGCATAGGGCTCGGTGACTTTGTAGAACACCCGCACATCCAGTTGCACGACGCCCGCATCACCGGTCAGCAGATAACCGGAGCCGGCAAGCGCATCGCTGATGGGCGTGGCGAAACTCGCCACTCGATCCGCCTGCAATGCAGCATCCGAGCGCAGCAGACTTTCCACCCGACGTTCGATCACCCGATCCGCTGCCGGCAACAAGATTACCTGCTCAAACGGGCGCGGCCATGCCAACAGCAAACCGGCATTTTGAATGCGATCCAGTGCGCCAAAGTGCAGCACCACAGCACGATTTTGCGGGTCGATTTGCCGCACATTTGAGAATGCCCACGCCAGCGCAGCCAGCACGGTCACGGCGTACAGCGCCAAAAAAGCCAAGCGTCCGGCCTGAATCCAGGGGCTGCTCAACTCATGTGTTCCACGTGGAACTAAACTCATGGCTGCGACCCGGACTTGTTATCGAGCGTCGGCGGACCGTCAACCAACACCCGGAACGGTGCGGCATCGGTACGTAAAATCAGTTTGGTGCCTGGCGTGACGATAGTGCCCAAGGTATCGAGAGAGCGCAGCAAGTTGTAGAGCTGCGGCGAACCGGCGTAGGCACGGCCGTAAATCTGCGCGGCTTCGACGCGGGATTGGGCTTCGATGTCCGCAGCTTTCACCGTCGCATCGGCTTGCACAATTCGCGCATCACGCTCAGCCGCAGAGCGAATTTGTGCAGCTTCCCGCTTGCCGATGGCCGTGCGTTCAGTGGCGATGGTTTCACGCTCGGCGCGCATACGATCGACAGTCGCGGTGAGCGTCACCGACGGCAAGGTCAAACGCTCGATGCCGACTTGCAGCACTCGCACGCCATAAGTGGTGAGCAACTGTTGATCGATCTGCTGACGCAGCTGCGCTTCAAAATCGGCGATGCGCACTTGGTTGGCATCGGTGTTCACCAGGTTGGCCAGATCGAAACTGCTGGCGGTGGTTTCCAGCGCCGAGCCGACAAAGGTGCGGATCTGCCGCGCGGCTTCGTCCGGCTGGTTCTGTACGGCGCGCATAAAGCGTTGCACGTTGTCCGGATCACCCTGCACCTGCCAGGCCACGTAGGCTTGCACGATGATGCGCAGACCATCGCGCGTGCCCACATCCTGCAAACCGCTGGAGGTGGTACGCAGCCGCAGATCCACCGGGATCGCCGCCTCGAACGGTGCCGGCCAGCGCCAGCCAAGACCGGGTTCCAGCAACACCCGCGATGGATTGCCGAAGCGAGTGATGACCGTGGCCTCTCCCGAACGCACTTGCACCAGGCTCGCCGCCGCAATGGCAAACGCCACCAGCAGCGCCGCCCAACCCATTCGCCGCCACGGGAAAGGACCCGCTTCGTGTGGATCACCGTGGTGATGATGGTGATGGCCGTGGTGATGTCCGCCATGGCCGTGATCGTGGCCAGCGTGGTCATCGTGATCGCGATTGTGTGTAGGCGTCGGCTGGCTCAATGGACGGCTCCTGGCTGAACGGTATTACGCGGCGGCGCAGGATCAGCCGGCAGCGTGAAGGTACGTAGGTCGATGGTCGGCGCATTGCTGCTGCCGCCCAAACGATGATCGAGAACCAGCAGCTTGGCGTTGGCCAAACCTTGGGTCAGTTGACTGAGGTATTGCTCCAGCACGAAGGCCTGGCCGGCGCTGGAATAAGCCTTTTGCTCGGCGGCAAATTTCAGGCCGGAGGCCTGGGCGGTCGAGTTGATTTCATGAGCACTGGCCGTGGCTTGATCGTGAGCGATGCTGGCTTGCAATTGCGCCTGGTTGGTCGCCTCGGCCGCAGCCCCGCGCTCACGGGAAATCAATGCCTGAGCTGCAATCTGCGCCGCTTGCACGCCGTGATAAGCATTGGCCGCCCCCGCTGGCGGGTGGATGGCTTCAACCACCGTGGCGAGAATCTCCACACCGCTATCGAGTTTTTGCAGGTCAGCCTGCACGGCACGGCCGATCTCTTCGGCGAGCCCTACCCTGTCCTCGCCGAGCAAACCATCGAGGGTTCGTGAGGCAAAATCGTGAACCAGAATCCGGCTGGCGGTGCTGCGGATCAACGTTGGCACATCGGCGCTGTTGTACGTTGCTGCCAGCGCCGCCTGATCGCTCAGGCCGATGCGATAGACGAAGCGCACGTCCATATTGACGATCTGGAAGCTCTGCTTGTCGGCGCGGCTGCTGGCGATGACCTGGGATTTATCGTTCACATGGCTGGCGTCCCACAATCGATTGGCAATCGCCGGTGCCGGGCCTTCGGCTGGTTCGGCCTCGACCGGTACCGACGTTTCGCCCACGCTGGTGGCCAACTCGTGAACCACGCCGTTCTCGACGCTCAGCACGCGGCCCAGCGGCCATGGCAAACCGGCGTGCAAACCAGGGCCGAACACCTCCACCGGTTTGCCGAAACGCTCGTAGATACCGCGCCCTTGCAGGGGGATTTCGTGAATGCCGGTGAGCGACCAACCGACGATAGCCACCACTGCCAGCACCGGCAAAAACGCCCGGCGCATGTAGGTAAAGGCCCAGATTTGCCGCAGGTCGATACCGAAGCGGTTATGCAACTCGTGCTGCAATGCGAGCAAAGGTTGCGGCGGCCAGCGCAGCATGTCGGCGACGAAGCTTCGCGCCAGCAAGGCCGGTTCCAGCTGTTCACGACGGGGACTGAACAGCGATAACACGGCCCGCAGCAGCAACTCGACGGTGACCAGCCCCGGCAGCAAGCCGATCAGCACCGCCAGACGCGCCGGCCAGACTGATGTTTCGCTGCCGAACAACAAACACAGTGCGCTGAGCACCAGGCAAATAATCGCAACTCGTGTCAGCTGCGCCAACGGCCCTGCTTCGGGCCACTGGGCAACGTTTTCCTGCGCCAGTTGCCGCTCCAGCACCAGCAAACCGAAAGCCAGCAGCAACGATAGCGTGGCGCCGACACTGGCCGACAACCCCAACGCAGCGGGCGGCAAGGTCAGATTCCAGACTTGCTCGATGCTATACAACGTCAATAACGCCCAACCAGCCAACCATAGCGTCGGCGCACCGATCTGCCCTAGCAAGCGCAACCAACGTTGGCTGATTCGGTCCAGCAACCGCTCGTACCAGCCTTCAGCGGCAACGACTTCTTCAGCGACAACCACCGGCACCGACAATGCTGGATTCATCGCCCGTGCGCGCCACTGCGTTACCCACCAGGCCGATTGCAGGCCGGCGACCAGCACCAGCAAACCGGCGCTCTGATTGACCAACAACACCGGCCAGAGCGACTGCGGTGCAAATAGCCCGACAAAAAACGCCAGTACCAGCCCAATCGCCGCCAAGGCTCCCAAACCAATTGCGAATTGCCGCAATCGACGCCCTTGAACGACCGCCTGCTGAAAGCGCGGCAGCGCTGCTATTTGTGCCCCATCGCCATCGAGATCGACTTGCATACCACCCCAGCCATCGCTCACATCACAATTCGTTACGATATAACGAAAGTGGTGAAATATTCGTCGTAAATCGCTCTATCTAAAAGCGCCGGACCTGTCGCCAAGCTGAAGCCTTGACCGAAATGGCTCGAAACGCACATATTGCGCTCGTAATTTTTACTGAAGACTCCTTTATCGATCCCGTCCTTCAAACCAGGAGTACCACCATGAGCACCTATGACGTCGTGATTCTGGGCGCAGGCCCCGGCGGTTATAACGCAGCGATCCGCGCCGGCCAGCTGGGTCTGAAAGCAGCCTGCGTGGAAGGCCGCGCCACTCTTGGCGGGACGTGCCTGAATGTCGGCTGCATGCCATCCAAGGCGCTGCTGCATGCCTCCGAACTCTACGACGCGGCCATGGGGGCGGAATTTGCCAACCTGGGGATTGAGGTCAAACCTGTCCTCAACCTTGCTCAAATGATGAAACAGAAAGATGAAAGCGTTACCGGGCTGACCAAAGGCATCGAGTTTCTGTTTCGCAAAAACAAAGTCGACTGGATCAAGGGCTGGGGCCACATCGACGGGCCGGGCAAAGTCACGGTGACCGACAGCCAGGGTGCCAAGACCCAGCTAAGCGCCAAGGACATCGTCATCGCCACCGGTTCCGAGCCCACTCCCCTGCCGGGCGTGGACATCGATAACAAACGCATCCTCGACTCCACGGGCGCGCTGTCGCTGGGCGAAGTGCCGAAGCACTTGGTGGTGATCGGTGCCGGGGTGATCGGCCTGGAGCTGGGCTCGGTATGGCGCCGCCTGGGTGCTCAGGTGACGGTGGTCGAATTTCTCGATCGGATCTGCCCCGGTGTGGATGGCGAAGCGGGCAAGACCCTTCAGCGCTCATTGAGCAAGCAAGGCATCAGCTTCAAGTTGAGTTCGAAAGTCACCAGCGCCACGACATCGGCGAGCGGTGTTCAGCTCAGCGTCGAGCCGGCCGCGGGTGGCACCGCCGAGTTGCTTGAAGCCGACTATGTGCTGGTGGCTATTGGTCGTCGTCCTTACACCCAAGGCCTGGGGCTGGAAAACGTCGGTCTCGCCACGGACAAACGCGGCATGCTCGCCAATAAGGGCCATCGCACCGAGGCCGCTGGCGTCTGGGTGATCGGTGATGTCACGTCTGGGCCGATGCTCGCCCACAAGGCCGAAGACGAAGCCATGGCCTGCATCGAGCAAATCGTCGGCAAGGCTGGCGAGGTCAATTACGACCTGATCCCCAGCGTGATCTACACCAAACCGGAGCTGGCCAGCGTCGGCAAGACCGAAGAACAGCTGAAAGCCGAAGGTCGCGCCTATAAGGTCGGCAAATTTCCCTTCACCGCCAACAGCCGGGCGAAGATCAATCACGAAACCGAAGGCTTCGCCAAAGTATTGGCCGATGAGCGCACCGACGAAGTCCTCGGCGTGCACCTTGTGGGCCCCAGCGTCAGTGAGATGATTGGCGAATATTGCGTAGCCATGGAGTTCAGCGCCTCGGCCGAAGACATCGCCCTGACCTGTCATCCACACCCGACTCGCTCCGAGGCATTGCGTCAGGCGGCAATGGATGTGGAGGGGATGGCGACGCAGATGTAAGCCTGGAGGTTGATGGAGACTGAACTACCGCTATCGCGAGCAGGCTCGCTCCCACATTTGATCTGTGGCGTTCACAAAACCAATGTGGGAGCGAGCCTGCTCGCGATGCAGTCGACGCGATCTAAATCGGCAAATGCCCCAACGGCAACGCCCCCGGGGTCTTCACCGTGTGAATCGCAAAGTTGCTGCGGATGTCGCTCACACCCGGCAATTTCAGCAGTCGCCCGGTGAGAAAACGGTCATAGGCGCGCAAATCCGGCACCACTACTTGCAGCAGAAAATCCGATTCCCCTGACACCAGAAACGCCGAAATCACCTCAGGCAATGCCGTCACGGCCAGGCGAAAGGCTTCGGCCTGTTCATCGTTGTGTCGTTCAACTTTGACCCCGACAAACACCGTCAGCCCAAGGCCCACTTCATCTCGATCCAGATTGGCCTGATAGCCGCGAATCACTCCCGCCTCTTCCAGCATTCGTACTCGACGCAAACAGGGCGAGGCGGACAGGCCAATCTCGTCGGCCAATTGCACGTTGCTCAGGCGACCGTCCCGTTGCAGCGCCGCGAGAATCTTGCGGTCGTAGGCGTCCAGTTTCATGGTTTGGCAGATCCCGATAGTTCGCTCATCACAAAATGGCAGGTTATGCCAAATATCGAAGCTTTAGAAGCTGACTACGCAACCACCTGCCCTGCTCTTCGGCCATAGACTGACCTCACCAAATCGACAACGAATGGGGGGCAACATGGCAGGACTCTGGCTGTTTTTCATGGCTCTGGCGGTGGTGTACTTGTTGCCCGGCCCGGACATGATTCTGCTGTTGCAGACCGGCGCGCGTCTGGGCAAAGGCGCGGCGCTGGCCACGGCGTTGGGGCTGGGCATAGCGCGTGGTTGTCATGTGGCCTTGGCTGCGTTGGGTTTGGCAGCGCTGTTCAAGACGGCACCCTGGACCTTCGACGTGGTGCGCCTGGTCGGGGCCGCGTACCTGCTGTGGATCGGCATTCAGTGCCTGCGCACCACGATGCTGCCGAGCTTGAACAGAGCAGGTTCCACGACTGAAAAATCGCATTGGCGCGAGGCGATCCAGCGCGGTTTGCTGACCAATCTGCTCAACCCCAAGGCGCTGCTGTTCTGCTCGGTGCTGTTGCCGCAGTTCATCGAACCTCACGCCGGGCCAGTGCTCGCGCAATTTGCAACGCTGGGCGTGATGCTGGTCGGTGTCGGGTTGTTGTTCGACAGTGCCTACGCACTGGTCGGCGCCGCACTGGGCCGCTGGCTGCAACGCAGTCCATCGGCCCAGCGGGTGCAACAGTGGTTGTTCGGCAGCCTGCTGATCGGCTTCGCGGTGCGGCTGACCTTTGTGCAGCAGGCTTGAGGGTTATTGCGCTCTACGACGACGGCGACTGATCAGCAGCAAAGCCGCCGCCGTGATCGCCACAATAGCGCCTACTTGCACTGGCTTCTTGTAAGGCCGCAGCATCGAACGCGTAGCATCGGTAGCCTGGGTTACATAACGTTTGCTGGCGTTTTCAAAGTCGGGATCAGGGCATTGGTGACCGAAGTTTTCCGCCCAATCCACGTACGGACCTTCTTTCACATACCGTTGGTAGAAGGCACTTTCTTCTTCAAGGCTGGTGTTCCACCCCGCCGCCGCACACAACACCGCCGCAAAAGCCTGGCTGGTATGAGGCAGATTATCGGCAGCACGACTGGCCAAAGCCGTTGCGACATAACGATAGTGATAGCGCTCATCGGGTTGAGCGGCGCTGGCTTGCTGACGCACGACCTCATCTTCAGCCACTAACGGGCCGACCTTTAGCTCACGGCTCTCAAGGCTGTAATTACCACCAAATGTGGCGTAATCCGGTGCCATTTCGTAGCCGAGAATCTCCATCCCCCACTGACGCGCCGTCAAAGCGGCGTTAAACAACGCGGCGGCACGTTTGGTCGGCCACCAGGCAGCATCCGCTTCCTCACGATACAGCCCATACGCCTTGGCCTTGTTCTGCAGATCGACGTTGTCGAAGTAAGCCGGCGCTTCGTCATAACGCCCTTCACGCAACAGGCGCCGCCCGAGCAAGTTGCGCAGGTTCGCGGCTACCGGCAACGGCACATAATTGTCGCGATCCTGTTGGCTGAGAGCCGGCGGTGCAGGCACCTGAGTGTCGACGTACTGCTTGAGTTCATCGAGGGTCAGCACCCGCTCGGCAACGGTGGCCGCGTCGTACCAGTAAATGCTTTGGCTGCGATAGAGCTGGTCAAAGGCTTGCAGATAATCGCCGCGTTGCAGGGCCAGGATTGCGCTTTCGCCGTCGACCCGGCACTTGGGCTGCACCGTTTCGTAATCCCAGTCCGGGGTCCGTCGTTCACCCCAAGACTCGTTCTGCGGGAAGGCTTGGGCTGCCTTGGCGTAAGCCGCAGCGGCAGCGCCTTTGTCGCCATCACGCAACGCCAGTTTCGCCCGCAGCCACCACGCGAGGCCGCCGTCACCGGCCTGTTCGAGGAAGGCTTCGGCACTGGCGTAATCGCCCTGCTGATAGTTCATCGCCGCCAGGCGATCCGCGTTATCCAGGCTGCCGCGGGTGCTGTTTTGCAGCAGCTTGATCAGTTTCTGTTCGCTTGGCGGCTGATCACCGAATGACCAGCCCAGTCGACTGATCAACGACGCCGTCACCAGTTGCTGCACCGCTTTGCCCTTGAGCAACACGGCCAGTTGATCGTCGGGCATTACCATCAGATCGGCCATCAACAACTTCAACGAGCTGTAGCCCACCGCCGAACCGTGGAGGTTCTGCGTGGCGTAGAGTTCGATGGCGCTGTCCCAATCGCCAGCGGTGCGGGCCACTCGCGCTTCTTCGCCGAGGCTGGCAACACCCAGTTCCAGCGGGTCGCTGAAGCCGTCGATACTCATCTGACGAGTTTGCTCGAAAGCCTTTCGGGATTGAGCCAACAGGTCGGGACCTGCGCCCGCCTCTGAACTCATGGCAAACAGTGTCCGCCCCAACGAGTAAGCCGCCCAGGTACTGCGCAACGCGCGTTGATCCGCCGGCAGCGCCAGCACTTTCTGAAAATATTCAGCGGCCAAACCATGGTCACCCGCGTTGAACGCCACCGCGCCCGCCAGATAGAACATGTGTTCGGCCGGCAGGCTCGCGCCTTGCTCTTCAACCTGACGGGCATCGGTCAGATTGCGCAGCTGTTGCACCAGCGCTTGCTGCTCAGGCGTCAGACCGGCCTGTTCGGCGGTGTTGCGCTGACCCGCGTAATCCGGCGCATCGCCGTAACCGTCCCCCGGAATGTTGGTGGCAGCCGTGACATTTTTCAGTCCCGCGATGGCATGCCCGAGGCGACTGATCTCAAAGTTGAAGTTGCCTTCCGGCAGTTCCGCCAGCGACTGGCCACGGTTGTCCAGCAGGCGCATGGGGAAGTCCGGCCCGCAGGCCAACGCTGAACCCAACGGCAGGCTGAGGCTCAGGCAAAGCAGATGGCGGGGCCAGTTACGGGTGAACATTCGAACCTCCTTGATCAATAGTTGTGCAGCGAGCCCAACCGATGGCGCGCTGCCCGCCGGCCGGGATTCGACCCTCGCGCAGGCGGGTGAAGGTAAGCAGATCCGGGCGCTGTTGCAATGCATAACCGGCCAATGCATCGGCGCCATCGCAGCCCTGCACCGCCAGTGTCAGGCGTTCGGGCCAGGCTCTGTCGAGGTTGCCTTGGTTGCTGACGCTGATGTCGTAGAGGCCGTCCTGCGCCGAGAGCTTCAGCCCCACGCGGCTGTCGAGCATATCGCCACGCGCCACAGCGATTAGCGTCGTCAGGCTCCAGGCCCTGCGATCATTGGCCAGCGGCAGGCGAAACCAGATCAGCCCGGCCAGATGAGCCGGTGGATCGGCGCGCAACTCGGCGCCGAGTTTGCTCAGTTGCAGCGGATCCGCCAGTAACTCCCGGCGTTTGCCGCCCCGCTCGATGGGCACTTCGCTTTCCACGACCGGCGCGCCACTGGCCCCTGGCAACAACGCCACGCCATAAGCCGGTAGCGCCAGATAAAACGGTTTCGACGTGATATGGCTCCAGGCCCTGGCCCATTGCCGGGCCTGATCCGGGTCGAACAGCCCACGCCGTGGATCGCTCACCGCGTGCACCTGCAATACGCTGCTGTCGACCGTCGCCAGCAGCGCCGGCAATTCGGGGCTGTCGAGCCAGGCCGGCAATGCCGTGATGCTCAGTGGCAAGGAAGCGGGCAGAACCGCGCGTAAATGCGTGAGGAATTCGCGGTAGGCCGGTAGCCGGGCGTTGCCCGCATCGTGGTCGATTTCCACGCCGGAGAGGATCAGCCCCTGCCCTTGCCAATCGCTGAGCACCTGCTGGATGTGCGCCGTGACCTCGTCCTGATCCAGCCCCTTGAGCTGGCCGTCCAGACGAATCACCGCAATCAGCGGTCGACCATCACGCTTGAGCAGCGCCGGATCGATTCGCGCCCGGCTCCAGCCGGCCTGCGGAAACGCCTGCAAGACCAGTACACGCAAGGTCGAGAAATCGGCACGGCTGTCGCGTAGCGCGGAGTCATGGGCCGGCGTCCATTGCCGTTGCCAGACGTAGAGTTGCTGATCGAGCGGCGGCGCGTCCTGTTGCTCGCAACCGTTGAGCAACAGCAATGCGGCAAGCAAGGCCGACAGACGAATGAAAAACACAATGAGCCCTCATCCTCTGTGGCGAGGGAGCTTGCTCCCGCTCGGCTGCGCAGCAGTCGCAAATGTAGCCCATAGGGTGTGTCTGATGAAATGAAGGGGCTGCTTCGCAGCCCAACGGGAGCAAGCTCCCTCGCCACAATTGATCGAATACGAATTCCCGGCAGCCTACTCAGCCATTGGCTTGCGGGCAATGATCACCTGACTTTTCGCCACCACCGCATCCAGCGCCTGTTTAATCTGCGCCCCCCGTGGCGACGACAGAACGGCTTGCCAGGTGTCGGCCCAATGGTTGAGCAGCGGATGGTCGGCGTTGCTGAAATCGACCTTGGCCTCCCAGAACAACAGCATCCACATCGACCAATAGAACCCGTACTGGCTGTGGCTGATGACTTCCAGGCCGGCGTCGCTGACCATCGCCTTGAACTGCTCTTCGCTGATGATGCGAATGTGGTTGGGCTTCTGGAAATACTCCGGCGCCGCGATGTCTTTTTGCAGGTCTTCGGAACTGGGGTGCGGAACACTGAGCAAATACAGCGCCCCGGGCTTGCCGACCCGCACCAGTTCGGCGAGGAACTGCGCCGGATCGTCGACGTGCTCGATAACTTCGGTGGACACCACCCGGGTCGCGGTCGCGTCGGCAATCGGCAGCGGATTACAGTCCGTGACGTGGCACTCGATGCCCCGCGCCGGCGTGTCGCTCAAGCGCTGACGAGTCGCTTCGACCTTGGCTGCGTCGATGTCGGCAATGATGATCTTCGCCCCGCGCATGCCGCAGAAATGCACGTTGCCCCCGTCACCGCAGCCCACATCCAGCAGCGTGTCCTCGGGGCTGACCGGGAAACCGGTGAATAGCTCACCGGTTTGCTGGTTGAACCAGCCGCTGAGCATCGCGTCATGCAGGCCGAGCATGTACGGGTCGACTTTCTCGGACACCGAGGGTGCTGGCATCAGCGGCTGCGCGGCAGCGGACGTGCCCGCCGTGAGTTTCTTCAAAAGGCTCAGCATGAGGTGGCTCCAGAGGATGGAAGGACTGATGGGGATATACGCAAGCGTTGCACCAGATGGGCACCCCGGTTGCGCATGGGCAGCTCGATGAATCGGTAGTTGAGTTCACTCAGCAGCACGATCAGGGTCATGGCGCAAAACAGCGCCAGTGCCGGCTGCATCGCCACGTCCTGCCAACCGACGGGCGCGAAACGAAACCAGCCTTCGCGCACGGCAAAGAACGCCGGAATGTGAATCAGGTAAATGCCATAGGAACGGGCGCCCAACCAGACCAGTATTTGCTTGAGCTTGCCCTTGGGCAGCAGGTAATCGCAATTGTAGGAAGCGATCCAGACCAGCAGCGCGCACAACAACGCAATCGCGGCGACCCGATAGCTCGCCAGATTGAAAGGTGTGCTCGCCAGCACGCTCAATGCAGCCCCCAAGCCGATCAGTGTCAACGGGCCTGACCAACGACGGCGCAACAATCGTGGCTCCCAGGTCAGATAGCTCGGCCTCGAGCTCCACATCGCCAGCAACACGCCCAATGCCAGGGCATCGGTCCTGATACTCATCAACAGCGCTGAACGCCAAGTGAACAGTTGCACGGCAACCAAGGCCAGCAACACCCACACCAACCGCTTGCGGCAGACGAGGATCAGTAAGGGCAGCAGCAGGTAGAACTGCTCTTCAAGGGACAGGCTCCAGTAAACGAAGCTGGCACCGTATTCGAAGCGCATGAAGCTTTCAGCGAAGCGCAAATTGGCAAACTGCAGAAAGCCCGCCAGCGTCGCCTGCAGATTGGCCTGCACCGTGCCAAAGGCACCCGAATGATTGAAAAACAGTGCACCCAATAACATCAGCAGCAGCCACAACCAGGCGGATGGCAACAGACGAAAGGCCCGGCGAATCCAGAAATCGCGGGTTTCCAGCCAGAAGGCCTGCGGTGTCTGGCAACTACGCAGCAGCGGAATCAAGCCTCGGGCGATGACAAACCCGGAGATGACAAAAAACAGGTCCACACCCCACCAGAATTGCCCGTGGGCCGTGCCCGATTCGAAACCCGGCAGCCCTCCCGGAAATGGCATGGTTTGCAGGTGATGCACCAGCACGCCAAGCACAGCGATCCCGCGCAACAACTCGATGTCGAGAATCCGTCGACTGCTCATGGCGCAGTCCCGGCCTTTGAATCGGTCGCCATCGGTTTACGTGCAATGATCACCTGACTCTTGGGCATGAACTGATCGAGCATCTGCTTGATCGCCAGCCCATTGGGTTGCGCCAGAAGGTCTTGCCAGGTTTTCGCCCAGCTCTCCATCAGCGGCGGATAGGGCGCTTGAATCCGATCACGTACCGCGCCGCCCAAGTCGCGCCCGGCCGCGCGCTCGCTGGCCCAGAAGAAAATCATGCCCATCACCCAGAAAAACCCGGTGGCCTGACGATGCTCGATCACCAGGCCGGCGTCCTCCACCAGCGCGGCGAAGCGTTCCGGGGTAAAAATCTGTACGTGATTGGGCGACTGGAAATAGCTGGCCGGGGCGATGCCCTGTTGCAAATGCTCGCCCACCGGTGCCGGCACGCTCAGCAGATACTGCGCACCCGGACGGCCCATGCGCACCAACTCGGCCATGAACGGCTCGGGCTGGTCGATGTGTTCGAGCACTTCCATGCACACGACTTTGCTCGCGCAGCCATCGGCCAGCGGCAACGGCAGGCTATTGCTGACCAGCCCCAGGCTTGGCTTGTCCGTCTGCGTGTCCACTTGCCGGGCCAGCTCTCGGACCTTGTCATGTTCACTGTCAGTAAAAATCACCGACGCGCCCTGACGTACCGCAAACAGCGTCGCAACGCCCTCACCGCAACCGACATCCAGCAAAGTGTCGTCCGCGGTGATCGCAAAGCCCTTGAGCAATTCGCCGCTGTCGTTCAAAAACCAGCCATCGAGGATGGCGTCGTGCAAGCCGACATCGCGCGGCGATACGCTGTCTTGCGCAACCGGTGCAGGCACAGCTTTGGGTTGCGCCACCGGACGCAGCCGCCTCATCAATGCGCGGATCATGCCTCGGGGGTTTCCACGGCAGCCGCAGCGCGGGTTTCGAATAGCCGGGCAAGGAATTCTTTCAGACGCTGTTCAGCGGTTGCCTGGCCGCAGAAGTTTTGCAGGCTGGTGACCGCGTGGGCGGACATCCTTGCATAGCGTTGCGGGTCGTCTTTGGCCACGTCATAGCTGGCCCGATAGGCCGTGCATAACGAGGCCCAGTTGGTGATGTAACGCAGGGTGCGAAACGCCTTTCGCGGGTCGTGAGGCCAGGCCGTCAGCTCATCCGTGGAGTCGATGAGGAAAGCATTGTCGGCGTCCAGATAATCGATCATCGCCGTGGTGCGCGGCGCCACTGCCGGCTTGCCGCATGACATGAACTCCATCAGCGGCAGGCACTGGCCTTCGCCGTAGGATGTATTCACCACGTAACTCGTGGCCTGCACCAGACGTTCGTAGTCCGCATCCGCGAGGTAGCCGTAAATCAACACGATACGGCAGCGGTAAGACTGGTTTTTGTACAAGTGATGAAGGATATCGGTCAGCGCTTCTTCGGCATCGTGATGCGTCAGTTTGAGCACTAGCGTGGCGTCTTCTACCTCGCGGAAGGTCACGCAAAAGGCACTCAGCATGTCTTCCCAATTCTTGCGCCCGTCGCAGGGATTGAACACCGAGGTGTAGATCACACCATCGAGCACCAGCTCCTGTTCACCAGCGGGCGCCTGAAAGTCGATGCCCTTGCCGGCACGCAAATGCGCAGGACCAAAGGCCCGCAGATCAAGTTGACGACTGTCCGCCAGCAAGCCTTTGATCTTCAATCGCACCTGGCAGGCCTTTGGCTGACGCTGCAATTGCGCACCGCGTGCGGCAAAGCGATCCCACACCGGTGCCGGTACCGCGACGATCGGATAGTCGGCGCCCATGGCTTCGCGCACGGCATTGACGGTGTAGCTGGAATGGGTGATTGCCGCACCGCTCGCGCGCAATACCGTGCGCCAGTCATTACGCGGTTCACCGGCGAACGGCTCATTGGGAATGGTGCTGAATTCCCATGCAAACACTGCCAGGGTCGGACAGGCAAAATGAACCGGCGTGCGATGCGGTGGCGAGAACGACAGGAACACGCAGTCTTCGCCACGGGACAGACAGTCGAGGTACAGGGCGTCGACTTCGGTCTGTGGATCGCTGACCTCCACTACCCGCCCCAGTCGCTCCAGCACCGGTCGATACTCTTTGAGCACGAAGTAGTAGCTGTATTCCGAACGGCCCAGGTTCTGGGCAATGGTCCGCTGGTTGGTTTCTGAATAAATGATGATCAGCATGAGGCGTTATCCGTGACGGTCGCTGCCGACACACCGTGTGGCGCCAGCCCGAAAAAGTCCGCCAAGCGTTGTTGCACTGGAGCGAAGGCGCAGTAATCGTGCATGCGCTCGACCGCGGCGTGAGACATCTGCTGATACTCCAGCGGCTGTTCCTTGGCGATCCGGTAGCTGTTTTCGTAGGCCGTTTTCAACGACCCCCAGTCCGGTCGATAACGCAGGGTCCGATAGATGATGCGGGTGTCCTGAGGCCAGATGGTCAGCTCTTCGCTGGACTTGACCACAAACGCCACGCGCTCATCGATGTAATCCTCCATGGCCGTGTGATCCGGCGCGATCACCGGTTTGCCGCTGGCCATGAACTCCATCAGCGGCAGACACAAGCCTTCGCAGCGCGAGGCGTTGACGTAATAACTCGCCGCCTCATAGAGCCGGGCATATTGCGGATCGTCCAGGTAACCGTGCATCACCACCACTCGGCAGGCGAACGGGGACAGTTGCGCCAGCAAGGTCATCAACTCGGTGTAATAGGACGACAGATCGCTCTGGGTAATCTTCAGCACCAGTGTGGCATCCGCGGTGTCACGGAAAGCCCAGCAGAATGCGCTGATCAGTTGATGCCAATTCTTGCGCCCGTCCTTGGGATTGAACACGGTGACGTAGACCACGCCGTCGACATGGGTCTGAACCTGTTCCGTAGCGTCCGGAAGGTCCACGGGTGCTGGTACATGGACCGGCACCGACTGTGGACCGGCAATGGCCGGGAAGTATTTTGCGAGCCGGGAGTGAGCCGGGTCAGACAACAGATCGCGAATCCCCTCCCAGTACCACTGGCTCAGAAAATGAGTGCGATGGACCGGCACCGGTTGCGCCTTGCCCAGGTCCAGCGCCCACAGACGCAAGTAGTGCCTGGCGATGACGAAGCGGCGCTTCAGGGTTAGCGGCGGCGGGCGCAAGGCCTCGAGTTCCGCCTGTTGCTCAGGGGTCAGCGGCGGTGGAATCAGCGAGTCGGCGGACAGCCCCAGCGTACGGGTATCGAGGATGCAGCCCTTGATGTCGAGGGTCGAACCGGCATTGACCGGCACACTGGTATGACGGCTACGGATGGCCGCGAAGTTTTCCCACAACGGCGTCGGCAAGACCAACACCGGAAAGTCTTCGCCCATGGCCCGACGGATCGCCCGGGCAGTATGACTGGAGAGCGTAATCACCCGGCCCTGGCGCGCCAGCATGCGGGTCCAGTCCTGCCGTGGATCGTTGTCCCACTGCTCATCGGGAATCGAATCGAACTCCCAGGCCACCACGCACATTGTCGGGCACTCAAGGTCGTTCGGGGTTTTCTGTGGCGGGGTGAAAGACAGGAACAGGCTGTCTTCGCCGGCGGTACGCAGTTGCCTGTAGAGAGGATCGACCTCGGCGGTGGAGGACACCACATGCACCCGCCCAAGGCTTTCGAGCACCGGGCGATAAGCCTTGAGCACGAAGTAGTAACTGTATTCGGGACGACCGAGGCTCTGGCTGATGGAACTGTCGTTGACGTCCGAGTAAAGAATAAAATTCATGGCATCCCACGATGAAGCCGCCATCCCGGCAACCTCACTCTATGACGGCGAAACCACAGATTGAGTCGGCAAGTACCTGCCCTCGTCTATAGTCTTCGTGTCCGTCTACGTTCTTGTTTTAGTGGTCAGTTTCGCGGAGTTTCAAAATAACCCTGCCGAACCCTGGGCGATCGTGACGAGGGGCATTCTAAACACATCCGTTAAGGGTTCGTGAACCGCTCGGCGAGAATAAATAGGCCTGCGAAAACGAGAACTGACCGGTCACGGTGAGACCTGTTGAAATTGCTGCGCAATTGGCACAGATTGGCTACCAAACAACTACAACAACGACTTCGCCTGTCTTCCTACGAAGGTTTTTCTTCGGTCTGACAGACTTTCCCTAAAGCCTGCGGGAAATGGCAGAAGTTCAGAATTGAGGGGACCGCTGCTTGAAAAAGCGTCTGTTCGTAACGGGTCTGAGTGGATTCGTAGGACAACACATCCAATCTCGTCTGAAGGCTGATGCCTCGGAATGGGAACTACTGCCTGCCCCTTCCCGTTACGATCTCGTACAGCCAGAAAGCCTTGAAGGCCTGTGGCCGGAGATGCCCGATGCGGTCATTCATCTGGCCGGCCAGACCTTCGTTCCCGAAGCCTTTCGTGATCCGGCACGTACGCTGAATATCAATCTGCTGGGCACCCTTAACCTGCTTCAAGCCCTCAAAGCCCGTGGCTTCGCCGGTACGTTCCTGTACGTCAGCTCCGGTGACGTCTATGGCCAGGTCAATGAAACCGATCTGCCCATCACCGAACGCCAGCCACCCTGCCCGCGCAATCCTTATGCCGTGAGCAAACTGTCGGCGGAGTTCCTGAGCCTGCAATGGGGCCTGAGCGAAGGCTGGCCGGTGCTGGTCGCTCGCCCGTTCAACCACATCGGCACCGGGCAGAAGGACAGCTTCGTCATCGCCAGCGCGGCGCGGCAGATCAGTCGAATCAAGCAAGGCCTGCAAACACCGCAACTGGAAGTCGGTGACATCGACGTCACTCGCGATTTCCTCGATGTGGGCGACGTGGTGTCGGCCTACTTCGCATTGCTGGAAAAAGGCACGTCGGGGCAGGTCTACAACATTTGCTCGGGGCGCGAGCAGAGCATTCGCAGTTTGATCGAACAGCTGGGGGATCTCGCCCAGGTCGATATGCAACTGATTCAGGATCCGGCGCGTCTTCGCCGCGCGGATCAGCGTCGCGTTTGTGGCAGCCATGCCAAGCTTGCCCAGACCACAGGATGGACGCCTGAAATCACAACACAACAATCCTTGCGGGCGATCCTGTCCGACTGGGAGAAGCGAGTACGACAAGAATGACAAAAAGTGCATTGATCACAGGGATCACCGGTCAGGACGGCGCCTATCTGGCCAAGTTGCTGCTCGACAAAGGTTATAAAGTCCATGGCCTGGTGGCGCGGCGCAGCAGCGATTCACGTTGGCGACTGCGCGAGACGGGGATCGAGGGCGATATCGTCTATCTGGATGGCGATATGGCCGATGCCTGCTCGGTGCAGCGCGCCGTAATCAAATCGGCACCGGATGAGGTTTACAACCTGGCGGCGCAAAGCTTTGTCGCCGCCTCCTGGGATCAACCGGTGACCACCGGCATCGTCGACGGCCTGGGCGTGACTCACCTGCTCGAAGCGATCCGTCAGTTCAGTCCGCACACCCGTTTCTATCAAGCGTCCACCAGCGAAATGTTTGGCTTGATTCAGGCCGAGCAGCAGGACGAAAACACGCCGTTTTATCCGCGCAGCCCTTACGGCGTGGCCAAACTCTATGGCCACTGGATCACGGTGAACTATCGCGAAAGCTTCAACCTGCACGCCAGCAGCGGGATCCTGTTCAACCACGAATCACCGCTGCGCGGCATCGAGTTCGTGACCCGTAAAGTCACTGACGCCGCCGCCCGCATCAAACAGGGCAAACAGCAGGAACTGCGCCTGGGCAACATCGACGCGAAACGCGATTGGGGCTTCGCCGGCGACTACGTCGAAGCCATGTGGCTGATGCTGCAACAGGACAAGCCTGACGATTATGTGGTCGCCACCGGCGTGACCACCACCGTGCGCGAAATGTGCCGCATCGCCTTTGATCACATTGGCCTCAACTACCGCGACTACGTGAAGATCGACCCGGCGTTTTTCCGCCCGGCCGAGGTAGAAGTGCTGCTTGGCAACCCGGCCAAGGCCCAGCGCGTACTGGGCTGGAAGCCAAAAACCGATCTGGACACCTTGATTCGCATGATGATGGATGCGGACATGAAACGCGTTGCCAAGGAGTAGGCCATGCTGATTCCTGTGATTCTCTCCGGCGGTGCCGGGACTCGTTTGTGGCCGGTGTCCCGCGAAGGCCATCCCAAGCCGTTCATGAACCTGCCCGACGGTCAGTCGCTGCTGAGCAAGACCTATCGGCGTGCGGCAGGCTTGCTCGATGGCTGGGGCGATATCGTCACGGTGACCAACCGCGACTATTACTTCCAGAGCAAGGATCACTATCAGGATGCGCGCCTGGAGCGCCATCGCGGGCATTTTCTGCTCGAGCCGACGGGCCGCAACACAGCCCCGGCCATCGCGGCGGCAGCCCTTTCGCTACAAGCCCTGCACGGCGACGAAGCGATCATGGTGGTGATGCCCGCCGACCATCTGATTCTCAACGAAGACGCCTTGAAAAGCGCGGTCGAGCACGCCGTGACGCTGGCCAAATCTGGTCATCTGGTAACGTTCGGCGTCGTGCCGACAGCCCCGGAAACCGGCTTCGGCTACATCGAAACCGGTGCCCCGCTGGACGACAAAGGCGCCGCCAAGGTGCAACGCTTCGTCGAGAAACCCGACCTGCAAACCGCCACGCATTATCTGGAGAGCGGCAACTTCCTGTGGAATTCGGGGATGTTCTGCTTCTCGATCGCCACGCTGCTGGCCGAGTTGCACCTTCACGCCCCCGCATTGCTGGAACAGGCTCGGGCCTGCATGGCGGCCAGTGCGCCGGTGGAAACCGGCGGTTGCCTGCAACAGGAACTGTCGCCAACGCACTTCGCCGACATCACCGACATCTCCATCGACTACGCCCTGATGGAGCGCTCCGACAAAGTGGTCGTGGTTCCGGCCAGTTTCGACTGGAGCGACATCGGTTCCTGGGGCGCCGTGGCAGCACTGGTGCCGGCCGATGCGCAGAACAATCGCGCCAGCGGCGAGGCGATCTTCATCGACAGCCACAACAACTTCGTCCAGAGCGAAGACCGGTTGGTCGCCGCAGTGGGTGTGGATAACCTGATCATCATCGACACCGCCGACGCGCTGCTGGTAGCTCACGCCGACCGCGCCCAGGATGTGCGCCGGGTAGCCCGGCAGCTCAAGGACAAAAAACACGAAGCCTATCGCCTGCACCGCACAGTCAGCCGACCTTGGGGCACCTACACCGTGCTCGAGGAAGGTCCGCGCTTCAAGATCAAACGTATCGTGGTCAAACCCGGGGCCAAGTTGTCACTGCAAATGCACCATCACCGCAACGAACACTGGGTCGTGGTCGAAGGCATGGCCAAGGTCACCAACAACGGTTCCGGTTCGCACCTGGTGGCCAAGAACGAATCGACGTTCATTGCCGCCGGGCACAGGCACCGTCTGGAAAACCCCGGCGTGATCGACCTGGTCATCATCGAAGTGCAAAGCGGTGAATACCTGGGGGAGGACGATATCGTTCGCTTCGAAGACCAATACGGCAGGACGGTTTGAATGCTGCTTTCCCTGTATCGCTCGCTGTGGAGCTATCGAGGTTTCATCCTCGGTAGCGTCAAGCGAGAGTTTCAAGCGCGTTATCGTAATTCGCTGTTCGGTGCCCTGTGGACCGTGCTCAACCCGCTGTCGATGATCGTCGTCTACACGGTGATTTTTTCCCACATCATGCGCGCACGCTTGCCGGGTGTGGATGACGGCATGGCCTACAGCATCTACCTCTGCGCCGGGTTGCTGACCTGGGGTCTGTTCTCGGAAATCACCCTGCGCAGCCAGAACATGTTTCTGGAAAACGCCAACCTGCTGAAGAAAATCAGCTTCCCGAGAATCTGTCTGCCGGTGATCGTGCTGTTCAATGCCGGCATCAACTTCGCGATCATCATCGGGCTGTTCCTGGGCTTTCTGCTGATCACCGGGCGCTTGCCGGGCATGGCCCTGCTGGCGTTGCTCCCACTGATCGCGCTGCAAGTGATGTTCTGCGCCGGGCTGGGGATGATCCTCGGTGTGCTGAACGTGTTCTTTCGCGACGTAGGGCAATTCTTCGGTATCTGCCTGCAATTCTGGTTCTGGCTGACCCCGATCGTGTACCCGCTGAGCATCCTGCCCGAGTGGGTCCAGCGGCTGTTGCAACTCAACCCCATGACCAACCTGATCGGCAGCTACCAGAACCTGTTCCTCTACGGCCAATGGCCGGTCTGGAGTTCGCTGCTGCCGGTCTTTGTAATCGGTGTGTTGTTCTGCGTGATCGGGCTGCGACTGTTTCGTCAGCGGGTCGGCGAAATGGTGGATGAACTCTGATGGGACATATACGCGTGACGGGCCTGGGCAAGGCCTACAAGCAATACCCCACGCGCTGGAGCCGACTGGCCGAATGGCTGATCCCGTTTTCGCCGATCCGCCATCGCCAGCACTGGGTGCTGCAAGACGTGGCATTCGAAATCGCTCCCGGTGAAGCGGTGGGCATCGTCGGGGTCAACGGTGCCGGCAAAAGTACCTTGCTGAAGATGATCACCGGCACCACCCAACCCACCTGTGGACAGATCCAGCTCGAAGGCCGCGTCGCCGCCCTGCTGGAACTGGGCATGGGCTTTCACCCGGAGTTCACTGGTCGGCAAAACGCGGTCATGGCCGGGCAATTGCTGGGCATGCAGGTCGAAGAAATCGAAGCCCTGATGCCACAGATCGAACATTTCGCGGAAATCGGCGAAGCCATCGACCACCCGGTGCGCACCTACTCCAGCGGCATGCAGATGCGCCTGGCGTTCAGCGTGGCCACCGCGCGGCGCCCGGATATCCTGATCGTCGACGAAGCGTTGTCGGTGGGCGACGCCTACTTCCAGCACAAAAGCTTCGAACGCATCCGCAGCTTTCGCAGGGCCGGCACCACATTGCTGATCGTGTCCCACGACCGCTCGGCGATTCAGTCGATCTGCGACTCGGCGATTCTCTTGGAGAACGGCCGCATGGCCATGCATGGCAAGCCCGAAGCCGTCATGGACTACTACAACGCCCTGCTCGCCGAGCGCGAAGGCCAGACGGTGCGTCAGGAAATGCTCGCGGACGGCCAGGTGCAAACCGTTTCCGGCACCGGTGAAGCCGGGATCCTCAGCGTGCGCATGCTCGATGAGCGCGAACGTGCCATCGATGCCGCCGAAGTCGGCCAGCCGGTCGTGCTTGAGGTGCAAGTCGAAGTGCGCCAGGACATCGAACGCCTGGTGCTGGGTTTCATGATCAAGGATCGCCTGGGCCAGGCCATGTACGGCATCAATACCCATCGTCAGGACCTCGCCCTCACCGATCTGCGGGCCGGCGAGCGGCTGACCTACCGCTTTGCCTTCGTCATGGGCCTGGGCAAGGGCAACTATTCCGTGGCCCTGAGCCTGTCGCGACTGGACTCGCACCTGGACCGCAATTTCGAGTGGCGCGACTACGGCCTGGTGTTCCATGTGATCAACAACCGACACGAAGACTTCGTCGGCTGCTCGTGGCTGGCGGCGAAAACCACCATCACTCGCGCGGCCGAATCGATTGTTTCGGAGCACACGCCATGACCCGTCTACTGGTGGAGTGCACGTACGTGTTCCAGCACCCCAAGGTCAATTCGGGCATTCAGCGGGTGGTGCGCAACGTCATCAATCAGTTGCCTGAACGCGTCGATGGCGTTGAGTGCATCCCGGTGGTGATGCTCAAGGGCAAGCTCTACCGGGTGTTGAGTCTGGCCCCTTTGGACACACCGCTTTTCAATGGGCTGATGGAGTTCGGTGGGCGCCTGGAGCGATTGGCCCATCGTTTCTGGCAACTGCACCAGCGCCTCGACAAACGCTGCACCTCGCGATGGACCCGGCGCGCGCTGTACGCGGCTTACCGCCTCACGGCGCTGGCGGGTTTCAGCGTACCGCTGCGCCTGATTGATCAGATCAATCAATATCAACTGCCCAAACGTTGCTCGCCGCTGCAGCATCAACCGGGTGATCAACTCGTGTTGCTGGATTCGTCCTGGCACGCCGATTTCTTCCCATTGGCCGAACAACTCAAACGCGAAGGCGTGGGCATTGTCTCGGTCATCTACGACCTGATTCCCCTGACCCACCCGCAGTTCTACGACACGCGACTGGTGCAGATTTTCAACGAGTGGTTCGACTGGATCGCCAAAACCGCCGACGGCTACGTGGCGATTTCCGCCACGGTGCGCGATCAGGTGCGCGATGAATTGCATCGTCGCGTCGGTCCTGCCAAAGCCGACACCTTGTGGTTCGACTACTTTCACCTGGGCTCGGAGCTGGACCTGCGCGAAGAAACCGCCGCTGTCGAAACACGCCTGACCCGGCTGTTCGATACCCCCGAACCAGTGTTCCTGATGGTCAGCACCATCGAGCCGCGCAAGAACCACGACTACTTGCTGGACGCCTTCGAACTCGCCTGGGCCGCAGGCTCCACTGCCCGTCTGTGCATCGCCGGGCGCATTGGATGGAAGTGCGATGCCCTGCTCGCCCGGGTGCGCAATCACCCACTGTTGAACACACGACTGTTCATGTTTAACGACCTGAGCGACACCAGCCTTGAACACGCCTATTCCCACGCCAGTGCGTTGGTGTTTCCGTCCTACGTCGAAGGCTTCGGCCTGCCACTGGTAGAAGCCATGCAGCGCGGTTTACCGGCCATGGGCAGTGACATCCCGGTCTTCCGCGAAATAGGCGGCGAGTTCATGGCGTACTTCGATCTGGCCGAACCACAAAACCTGGCGGATCTGGTTGCCCGATTCGAGAGCAGCAAACAATTCCCGGCCGCCCGCGATGTGGCGGACTGGCGCTGGATTGGCTGGCGTGAAGCCAGTGCGCAACTGGCCGAGCGAACCCTGCGCAACCTTGTGGAAACACCCGTAGTGCAAGAGAGGCAACATGCGAATTGCCCTTAACGCCCGAATTCTCCAGGCCCCGCGCACCGGTATAGGCCATTACGTCGCCGAACTGGTGACTGCCCTGGCCGGTGAGCCCGATGTCGAGTTGTCGCTGTTCCATGGCTGGGGCTGGAGTTCTTCGCTACCCGATGCCGCCATGCCGGGCTACTCGCGACTGACGCCGTTGCTGCGGCAGATACCGGGGGCGTATCAGGCTCGACGCTGGCTGGCGCAGAAACGCTTTGATCAAGGCCGCGCCCAGGCGATCGACCTTTATCACGAACCCAGTTTGTGGCCGTTGTCGTTCGACGGCCCGACGGTCATCACCCTGCATGACCTGACACACCTGCACTATCCCGAGACACAACCCCCGGCACGCCTGCGAGAAATCGAGAGGCGACTGGCCGATGGCGTGCAACAGGCGCAGCTGATTCTCACCGACTCGCAGTACATTGCCGACGAGGCTCAAGCCTGGTTCGCACTGCCGGCCGAGCGTTTTGTAGTTGCCCCGCTGGGCGTGGCTGCACGTTTCCACCCACGCGAGCCCGAGGCCATCGATGCGATGCTCAAGGCCCACGGGGTCGAGATGCGGGATTATTTTCTCTGCGTCGGCACGCTGGAACCACGCAAGAACCTGACCCTGGCCCTGCGCGCCCACGCCCAACTTCCGGAGGTATTGCGTCAGCGCTTTCCGTTGTTGATCGTGGGCATGGCCGGCTGGCAACGCGAACAATTCAGCGATGAGCTGCGCCAGGCATTGGCCAATGGTCATGTGTGTTTGCTCGGTTATCTGCCCGACGAGCAGGTCGCGCAGCTGTTGGCAGGCGCCCGGGCGCTGATTTTCCCGTCGCGCTATGAAGGCTTCGGCCTACCGGTGCTGGAGGCCATGGCCAGCGGCACGCCGGTCATCCTGACCCGACGTTCGGCCATGCCCGAAGTCGCAGGCGTTGCGGGCAACTATATTGAACCTGACGATCCAGACGGCTTGCGCGATGCCATGCGCCGGCTGATCGACGATCAAACACATTGGCAGGCATGCCGAAAAGCCGGATTGCAGCAGGCAAGGCTATTTTCCTGGGAGCGCTGCGCGAAGATCACCGCCCGCGCCTACCGCCAGGCTATGGGAGGTTGAATGCGAGTTCTTCATTTTTTCAAGACGTACCTGCCTGACTCGGTCGGCGGGATCGAACAAGTCATCTTCCAGTTATGTGAAAGCGGCGCCCAGCATGGCATTGAAAGTCAGGTGTTGACCCTCAGTGCCGATCCGACACCGCCGGTGGTGCAACTCGGGCAGCACGAAGTCCATCGGGCCAAACTCGACATTCAGTTCGCTTCCACAGGCTTTTCTTACAGCGTCTTCAAGCAATTTCGCGAAATGGCCGCTGAGGCGGATGTGGTCAATTACCACTTCCCGTGGCCGTTCATGGATCTGGTGCATTTCTTCAGCGCCATGAACAAACCCAGCGTAGTGACCTACCACTCGGACATCATTCGTCAGAAGCACCTGCTCAAACTTTATCGGCCTTTGATGAACCGCTTCCTCGCCAGCGCTGACCGAATCGTCGCCGCCTCCCCCAACTATCTGCACACCAGTGAAGTGTTGCAGCAGTTTCAGGACAAGACCCGCGTCATCCCCTATGGCTTGAACAAGGCCGGTTATCCACAGGCCGATAACGAACGCATGGACCATTGGCGGCAAAAGCTTGGGGATAAGTTTTTCCTGTTTGTGGGCGTGATGCGCTATTACAAAGGCCTGCACATTCTGCTCGACGCCTTGAAAGACGTGGATTACCCGGTGGTGATTGTTGGCGCCGGGCCGCTGGAAGCCAAACTGCACGCCCAGGCCACAGCGTTGGGTTTGCGCAATATTCACTTTCTGGGGCGTCTTGGCGACGAAGACAAAGTCGCGCTCCTGCAACTGAGTTACGCGATCGTATTTCCTTCGCACCTGCGCTCCGAAGCGTTCGGCATCTCGCTGCTCGAAGGTGCGATGTACGGCAAACCGATGATCTCCAGCGAAATCGGCACCGGCACCAGCTACATCAACATCCACAACGAAACCGGGCTGGTGGTACCGCCGAGTCATCCACAAGCGTTCCGTGAAGCCATGCGCACACTCTGGGAAAACCCGACGCTTGCAGCCGAAATGGGCGTGAAGGCAGAGGCGCGTTATCGGCAGTTGTTCACGGCGGAAGAAATGGGTCGCAAGTGGACGACGTTGTACGAAGAACTACTGGAAGAAAAATCCCTGTCCTACGCCTAAACCTGCGGGACCGGGCTTTTGTGGTGAGGGGGCTTGCCCCCGTTTGAGTGCGCAGCACTCACAAGATCTTTGGTATATCAGAGATTTTGGGGCTACTTCGTAGCCCAACGGGGGCAAGCCCCCTCGCCACAGATCGCTTCTACAGGGGGTCAGCTGTGTGGCGCAGGTTTTGGTACGGCAACGTTATCCAGCATCCGGTTCACCGCCAGTTCTGCCAGCATGACGATCTGTTGAATCGCCATCGCCGTATACCGATGCGGCCCTTCCAGATACCCCGCAAAATCACTCGCCATCACACTGGCCTGGGCCAACGATTCGCAGGTGTGGGCCAACAGGTCTTCGTCTTTGATATCCGGCGCAACGATAAACATCGTGCTCGGCTTGCGGGCCACGGGGGATTTGAGGGCTGAGGGGTTGAGGTAGTGATCGAGCGCGCGGTTAGCGGCTTCGTTGAGTTTTTTGGAATCGAGGGATTCGTAGGGGGAAACGTCGTCGGTTTCAGGGGGATTTGGTGTTGCTTTGAACATGGTGAAACTTCATTCGAGGACTGGAGCTCGCCAACACTGCGACCAAGCAGAAGGGTGGCGAACCGTACGCGGGTTGGTCGACCAGGGAATGGAACCCGGCAGGGCCTAAGCCCTCCCACGCACAGCTCGCCATGAAGCAAGCATAAAAGTGCGCCATTCTAAACCTGGGCGACCAAACCCGATCACTGAATTTGCAGCGACCTTCAAAGCCTATCCACCCCATTTCCGACCGACAACCGTCAAAACTTGTCGGAAACATCCCCAAAAATCACTCGGTCTGTAGGACGACCACGATCAAATGTGGGAGCGAGCCTGCTCGCGATGGCGGCGTGTCAGTCGACCTCAATGCTGAATGTGAGAAAGTCTTCGCGGGCAAGCCTCGCTCCTACAGTGGATTTTCTGGGTTACAGCTCCGGCTTGGGCTTTGCAAGCGCGCATTCGCCTGCGCCCAGGTCCCGGTCAGCAAACTGGTGGGTGACACGCCGTCAAAGCGCCAGCGCAAGGCCAGCGTCGCGGGCCGTCGCACCACGCGCTCCACCTCGAATGTCCACAACCGCTCGGCCCCTTGAAAGGCTTCGACCTGCGGGCCTTCGAGGATGATTTGCGTGCGACCGCTGAGGTGCAGCAAGTCACCCGAATCGAAATCGATGAACAGCAAACCGGCTCGAGGATTGATTAGCAGGTTGCCCAACGTATTGAAGAAAAGGTTGCCGGCGAAGTCCGGGATGGTCAGGCGATTGCCCTCTACCTGGACGAAACCGGCCTGGCCACCCCGGTGAGAAACGTCCACCGAGCGTTGGCCATCGACGTCCACATAACTGGCGACAAAGAAGGTATCAGCGCCGGCGATCATGGCTTTGGCCGCGTCATCCAGCCCGTTGAGGTGCTGCGCGACACGGGTCGCCGGATCCGCCAAGGGCACCGAGCGAAATTGGCGCAATTGAATGTATTTCGGGCAATTGCCGAAAGATTGCTGCACCGTCACCTCGAAGCCGCTCGCTGTCACAGCGCCAACTCGGCCATTGAGACGGTTGCGACGTCGCGTGTGCAGCTCAATACCGAGCAGACCGATCGCCGCTCCCTCTTGCAATTGCGCAGGGTCGTCGTGGGCAGGCAGGCTGCCAAACTGCAACAGCGCAGGCTCTGGAGAATGGGCAAAACCTGGCGCCCCTTCCAGAATGCTGGCCCAAGGGTTGCCGTCAGCATCCACCGCGCCGTACAGCATGAACGGCAGTTGCTTATAGAAGGTGCGGTGCTGATCCGGCATCTCGCTGCGAATCACCCTACGACCTAACTCCTCCATTCGCTCGGCGACACCCACGTGAGCCTGCAACTGTGTCTCGCCTGCGTGCCAAGGTGAACGTTCCATAACGACTTCTCCCCTGCGCTCATCGCGCAACAAGAACAGCCCGACTGAGGCGGGCTGTGAACATCAGGCAGTTTTTTGCAAACCGGCGACGGTGCGTGGCATGCCGACAAACCCTGGCAAGGCTTCAATCCGCGCCAGCCAGGCGCGGATGTTGGCGTAGTCGTCCAGCGACACATTGCCTTCCGGTGCATGGGCGATGTAGCTGTACGCGGCGATGTCAGCGATGGTCGGCTCGCTCCCGACCAGATAGGGCGTTGCGCCCAGTTCCTGATCGGTCACTTTGAGCCAGGTGTGGGCATAAGCGATCACCTCTTGCGCGTTGTAAGGCGCACCAAACACAGTGATCAGCCTTGCCCTGCCAGGGCCAAAGGCAATCGGCCCGGCGGCGACCGACAACCAGCGCTGAACCTTGGCCGCACCGACCGGGTCGGTTGGCAGCCAGCGACCGTTGCCGTATTTCAGCGCAAGGTAGACCAGAATCGCATTGGAATCAGCCAGCACCACGCCTTGATCATCAATCACCGGCACCTGCCCAAACGGGTTGAGCGCCAGAAAATCCGCTTGCTTGTGGGCGCCCTTGGCCAAATCGACGAAGATCAGCTCGGTCGGCAGTTGCAACAAAGACAGCATCAGCTCTACACGGTGAGCATGGCCAGAGCGGGGGAAGTTGTAGAGTTTGATTGCTTGCATGGTCGACTCCGCTGGGTGGTGGCGCCGTCCAGGAAGATCAGCGCCGATAGGGGGCCATCTTCCATCCGCAACCAAAACAACAGAATAACCAGCAAACGCAATCCATTATTTCAGCCAGTGCAATAACCCTTCAGCCATGCAGGGCCGGGTGTTCACGCAGTACGTTCACCGCGAAGTCCACAAAACTACGGACCCGCACCGGGGCTTTGCGCCCACCCTGGTAGACCACATGAATGGGCAATGGCGGCAGTTCGAAGTCAGCCAGAACGATTTCCAGCTCACCGACGGCGACCTTGCTCGCCACTTGATACGACAGCACTCGGGTCAGTCCCAGCCCCATGGCGGCGGCCGTGATAGCTGCCTGATTGGCGGTGACCACAAGGCGCGGTTCCAGACGAATGCTGATCGGCTCTCCCGCATCAATGAACGGCCAGCTTCTGTGCTGACCGATGGACGATGTGGCGATGATCGGGGCTGTGCTCAAATCTGCAGGATGCCGGGGCCGACCATGGTCAGTCAGGAATCCAGGGGACGCGCAGATCACCCGCCGCACTTCGCCGACGCGAATTGCATGTTGATTGCTGTCAGGCAACTCACCGATGCGCACAGCCACATCGATGCCCTCCTCGACCATGCTCACCACCCGGTCGACCAGTAGAGCGTTGATGCTGACTTCAGGAAATTGAGACAAGTAACCGACCATGACCGGCGTAACGAACAAATCACCGAACAACACCGGCGCCGTGATCGTCAGTTGCCCACGGGGTTGGGCGTGGCTCCCGGCCGCCGAATCCTCCGCTTCCTGCACCTCGGTGAGAATTCTCCGACAATCCTCCAGATAACGCTGACCCGCCTCGCTCAAATGCACGCTGCGGGTGGTACGTGTCAGCAATTGGGTGCCAATGCGCTTCTCCAGTGCTGCCACGGCGCGGGTGACACTGGCCGCCGACATCCCCAAACGCCGCGCCGCCGCCGAGAAGCCTTGTTCCTGGGCGACGGTGGCGAAGACTTGCATTTCCTGGAAGCGGTCCATGGGTGAACTCCTGAGCACTGAAAAACGCGAGGCCGACAGTTCCCGATTGGACCTGGATATCGCTGGAAGAGGATGAGCCGTGCAGTTTTACTGGCATTCTGATTATTGTGACGTATAACCCTGAACGTTCACGCTTTCAATTGCTGAGACCGTATCCAGATGCCCTCCATCTACCAACTTAAACCTGCCTTCCAGAATCTGTTGCGACCGCTGGTTCAGCGATTGTTCGATAACGGCACCACCGCCAATCAAATCACCGTGCTGGCCGGCGTCATTTCGGTCGTGACGGGCGTCGCGATTGCCTGTTTCGCCAATCACCTGTGGGTATTTCTGCTAATTCCCGTGTGGATGATCCTGCGGATGGCGCTGAACGCCATCGACGGCATGCTGGCCCGGGAATTCGGCCAGCAGTCGCGCCTCGGCGCCTACCTTAATGAACTGTGCGATATCGTTGCCGACAGCGCGCTGATCCTGCCTTTTGCCCTGATTCCCGACGTGAGTGTGTTGATTGTGCTGTTGGTCACGCTGCTGGCATTGTTCAGCGAGTACAGTGGCGTCCTCGGGCCAATGATCGGCGCGTCGCGGCGTTATGACGGCCCGATGGGCAAGAGCGATCGCGCGTTTGTACTGGGTGTCTTGGCCACCGGCATTGCCATCGGCTGGATCAGCGCGTTGTGGATTAATGTTGTGTTTGCGGTGGTCGCCGTCCTGCTGGCTTACACCTTGGTCAACCGGGTCCGTCTGGGCCTGAAAGAAGTGCAGGAAAACGCCCCCTCGGCATAAGGCCTCAGCGTAAGGCTCCCCAAGCATAAGGAAAGTGCAATGCGTGAAACTCAGAATCAGACCTTCACTACCCACGACGGCGTCGAGTTGTTCTACCGTCATTGGCCGGCCACGGCTCGTAATCCGGGTGAGCCGCGCAAGGCTGTGCTGCTGTTTCATCGCGGCCATGAACACTCGGGGCGTATCGCCCACCTGGTGGATGAACTGGACCTGCCAGCGTTCGACTTCTTTGCCTGGGACGCCCGCGGCCATGGTCAGTCGCCGGGTGCTCGCGGCGACAGCCCGAGTTTCGCCACCAGCGTGCGTGACGTGCAGACCTTTTGCGATCACCTGAACGCGACCCATCAGATCGACGAAGAGAACATGGCCGTGATCGCCCAGAGCGTCGGCGCGGTGATTGCCTCGACCTGGGTCCACGACTATGCGCCGCGCATCCGCTCGCTGGTGCTCGCGTCGCCCGCATTCAAGGTCAAGCTCTACGTCCCTTTCGCCCGTCCGGGCCTGGCGCTGATGCGCAAGTTTCGTGGCAACTTTTTCGTCAACAGCTACGTCAAGGCCAAGTTCCTCAGTCACGACCCGGAACGCGTCGCCTCCTACGACAGCGATCCGCTGATCACCAAGGCGATTTCGGTGAATGTGCTGCTCGGCTTGTATGAAGCCGCCGACCGTGTGGTGGCCGATGCGCAGGCGATTCAAGTGCCGACCCAACTGCTGATTTCCGGCTCGGATTTTGTGGTCCATCGCAAACCCCAGGAACAGTTTTTCGAACGCCTGGGCAGCCTGAAAAAGGAAAAACACATTCTCCCAGGCTTCTTCCACGACACGCTTGGGGAACGTGATCGCGCCGTGGCCGTCGCCAGCGCCAAACGCTTTATCCTGCAAAACTTTGAATACCCGCTGGACCGGGCCTCGTTGCTCGATGCCGACAAGATCGGCCTGACCTGCGCCGAATCCGAATCCCTCGCCGCCCCGCTGCCGCACAACTCGTTGCGTGACCTGTACTGGCGCATGACCCGCGCCAGCATGCGCTTGGGCAGCCGGCTGTCTGACGGGGTGAAGCTGGGCTTCGACACCGGTTTCGACTCCGGCAGCACCCTGGACTACGTGTACCGCAACCAGCCCACCGGCAAGGGCGGGCTTGGGCGGATGATTGATCAGAACTACCTGAATTCCATCGGCTGGCGCGGCATTCGCCAGCGCAAACTCAACGTCGAAGAGTTGCTGCGCCTGACCATGGCCAAGCTGCGCGAAGAAGGCCGACCGGTGCGCATCGTCGACATCGCCGCCGGTCACGGCCGCTACATTCTCGAAGCCTTGCAAGGCGTCAGCCCGCTACCGGAATCGATACTGTTGCGCGATTACAGCGACATCAATGTACGTGACGGTGGTGCGCTGATTCGCGATAAGGGCCTTGGAGACATCGCGCAGTTCGTGAAAGGCGACGCGTTCGACCGCGCCGACCTGGCGGCACTGGACCCAAAGCCGACACTGGCGGTGGTGTCCGGGTTGTATGAACTGTTTGCCGACAATGCACTGGTCGGCGGCTCTCTGGCGGGCCTGGCCGAGGCCGTGGAGCCCGGTGGCTATCTGGTCTACACCGGTCAACCCTGGCACCCGCAGCTGGAACTGATCGCCCGCGCCCTCACCAGTCACCGTCAAGGCCAGGCGTGGGTGATGCGTCGGCGCAGCCAGGCGGAAATGGATCAACTGGTGGAAGCAGCGGGTTTTCGTAAAATCACCCAGCGAGTGGATGAATGGGGGATCTTCACCGTGTCCCTCGCGCAACGGGTGCAATGATGGGGGCAGCCCCGAGAGAGCCGGGTTTGCTGAAGCCCGCCGTGCTCTGGTTGCTGGTGTTGGCACCGCTGTTTTTCGCCAGCTACGGCTTTGCCACGTGGGTCACGGCCCAGCGCAGCGATGTCGCCACCTTCGTTTTCGATTGGGAAACCGCCATGCCCTTCTGGGCCTGGACCATCGTCCCCTACTGGACGATAGATCTGCTGTACGGTTTTTCGCTGCTGCTGCCCAATAGTCGCCATGAACTCAAGCGCCACGCCTTGCGCCTGCTGAGTGCTCAAGTGATCTCTATCAGTTGTTTCCTGTTATGGCCGCTGCGCTTCACCTTTGAACGGCCTGAACTGGACGGGATATTCGGCTGGTTGTTCGCGGTGCTGGCCGGGTTCGACAAGCCGTTCAATCAGGCGCCATCGCTGCACATCGCCCTGCTGGTGATTTTGTGGGTGATGTACCAACGGCACTCTCAAGGGCTGTGGCGCTGGCTGGTGCACGGCTGGTTCGCATTGATCGGGATTTCGGTGCTGACCACTTATCAACATCACTTTATCGACTTACCCACAGGCGCCCTCGCCGGCTGGCTGTGCGTGTGGTTGTGGCCACTGGATCGGCCCAGCCCCTTGAGTAGCCTGCGGTTGGCCAAGGACCCGAAACGCTGGCGCCTGGCCCTGCGTTATGGCGTCGGCGCGGCGATATTCGCCATTCCAGCCTTTGGCCTGGGCGGCGGATGGCTGTGGCTAATCTGGCCCGCCGTGGCATTGCTGTTGGTGGCGCTCAACTACACGCTGCTGGACGCCGCCGGGTTTCAGAAACGCGCTGACGGCCGCCTTAGCCCGGCCGCCCGTTGGTTATTTGCGCCTTACGTAGCAGCGGCGTGGATCAACTCACGGCTTTGGACCCACAAACATCCACAGCCCAATGAGGTTGTGGATAACGTTTGGCTCGGCAGGCTTCCCGACGCTGATCAGTTGGCGCCGTTCAAAGCTGTGGTTGATCTATGCGCTGAGCTGCCGCTCAACCCGAGAGGCCGCGCCTATCAAAACGTTCCGATACTCGACCTGACCACACCCAGCGCTGAGCAATGTCTCGCCGCCGCTCAGGCCATTGAACATCTGCGCCAGCAAGGTCCCTTGCTGGTCTGCTGCGCTTTGGGCTATTCACGCAGCGCCACCGCTATCGCGGCCTGGTTGCTGCACAGCGGTCGAGTGGCCACTGTCGATGCCGCCGTGGCGATGATCCAGGCCGCGCGCCCGCAAGTGGTACTGCATCCGGCCCATCGCCAAGCCCTGGAGAGCGCCTATGCCGATTGATTTGGAACTGCACGTGGTCGCCAGCCTGCTGCGCCGGGGCCGCACCCTCGACCAGTTATCCACAGGGCTGACCTTGCTGGGTGTGCTGTTCGGCCTGCTGCAACTGCTGCTGATCACCCCGACTACGCCGTTCTTGATCCTCAGCGCCTGGCTGATCATCCTCGGGTTATGGCAAAAATACTGGGCGCTGCGCGTGGCCTTCGACGCTGACCTGTTTACCCTGATGGCCCGCGACGCTGACGCTTTGTCAGACCGCACTCAAGCCCTCGATCAGGCCCTGCAAAACCTCGGCCTGCAACCGGCCAACCGTGCCGGCCGGCCCTGGACCGAACGTCAGCGCGGGGGGCTTAAACTGCTGCGCAAACAGGCTGTCCTGCTGGCCGCCCAAGTGCTGTCACCCTTGGCTGTCATTCTGGCCAGTCCTTGGCTGCCCTACACTGGATAAGGAAATCGTTAATGTTCGAACCTGTGGTCGCCTTCCTCATCACCTCCATGGCCCGAACCGTTACTGGCGCCCGCAGCCTGTGGATGGGTTGCGCGCCGGATCCCGTGCAGCGCATTTATTTTGCCAATCACAGCAGCCACGGCGATTTCGTGCTGCTCTGGGCCTCGCTCCCTTCCACCCTGCGCAAACTTACGCGGCCGGTGGCTGGCAGCGACTACTGGAACAAGAGCGCCTTACGCCGTTACATCATCAGCCGGGTGTTCAACGGCGTGCTGATCGACCGCGAGCGCAAGAACCCTGTGGATAACCCGTTGCAGCCCATGCTCGACGCCCTGGAGAAGGGTGATTCGTTAATCATCTTTCCCGAAGGCACGCGCAATCTGGAAGAGGGTTTGCTGCCGTTCAAAAGCGGCCTGTATCACTTGGCAAAACGTTACCCACAGGCCCAGGTGATTCCGGTGTGGATCGCCAACCTCAACCGAGTCATGCCCAAGGGCCGAGTGCTGCCACTGCCGCTGTTGTGTACCACCAGTTTCGGCGCGCCCCTGCAACTGACCGAAGGCGAGAGTAAAGAGCAGTTCCTTTCACGCAGCCGCGACGCACTGCTGGCCCTCGCCCCGGAGCATTCCTGACATGGATAGACAAACCCTGATGCTGTTCGGCGGGATCGGCATGATCCTGGTGCTGGCTTCACTGATTGGCCTGATCCTCAAACTGCGCACCCGGGGCACGCCCAATGCAGTCATCGAGAACCTCAACGCCCGCATCAACGCCTGGTGGGTGATGGTGGTGGTGATCGGCGTCGCTTTTTGGCTGGGCACCGGCGCGGTGATCCTGCTGTTTTACGCAGTATCGTTCTATGCGCTACGCGAATTCCTCACCCTTACGCCCACCCGACGCAGCGACTACCCGGCGCTGGTGGCAGCGTTTTACCTGGCATTGCCGCTGCAATATCTGCTGATCTATTCCGATTGGTACGGACTGTTCTCGATCTTTATTCCGGTGTACGTGTTTTTGCTGCTGCCGATCCTTGCGTCTCTCGGCGGCGACAGCACGCACTTCCTCGAGCGAGCGTCGAAAGTCCAATGGGGCTTGATGATCGCGGTGTTCTGCGTGTCGTTCGTCCCCGCCCTGCTGACACTGGACATCGTCGGTTATGAAGGCCGAAACCTGCTGCTGATCGCGTATCTGGTGATCGTGGTGCAGCTGTCGGACGTGCTGCAGTACGTTTGCGGCAAGTTGTTCGGTAAACACAAAATCGCGCCCACTCTGTCGCCGTCGAAAACCGTTGAAGGCTTTGTCGGCGGCGTTCTGTTGTCCTCGCTGATTGGCGCAGCCTTGTGGTGGACTACGCCGTTCAGCCCGTGGCAGTCGTTCTTGATTGCGCTGCTGATCAACCTGCTGGGGTTTGCCGGCGGCATCGTGATGTCGGCAATCAAGCGTGATCGAGGCGTGAAGGATTGGGGACACATGATCGAAGGCCACGGCGGGATGCTGGATCGACTGGATTCAGTGTGTTTTGCGGCACCGATCTTCTTTCATCTTGTGCGGTATTGGTGGACTTGAAATAGCTGACCCTCAAAAAAAAAGACCGCAGCCAAAGCTGCGGTCTTTTCATTTCATGGCTTGTGGATAACTTATTCCACAGTCACCGACTTCGCCAGGTTACGCGGCTGGTCAACGTCAGTGCCTTTCAATACGGCCACATAGTACGAAAGCAGCTGCAGCGGAATGGTGTAGAGGATCGGCGACAAGATGTCATGGATGTGCGGCATATGGACGACATGAGTGCCTTCGCCATTGGTCATGCCGGCCTGTTCGTCGGCGAAGACGATCAGTTCACCGCCACGGGCGCGGACTTCCTGGAGGTTGGATTTCAACTTCTCCAGCAGTTCGTTGTTCGGCGCCACAGTGACGACGGGCATGTCGTTATCCACAAGTGCCAACGGGCCATGTTTCAGTTCGCCCGCCGGGTAGGCTTCTGCGTGGATGTAAGAGATTTCCTTGAGCTTGAGGGCCCCTTCCATCGCCACCGGGAATTGCGCGCCGCGACCGAGGAACAGTGTGTGGTTCTTCTCGGCGAACAGCTCGGCGATTTTCTCCACAGTGCTGTCCATGGCCAGGGCTTCGCCCAAACGGGTCGGCAGGCGACGCAGTTCTTCGACCAGTGTGGCTTCGACACCTTCGGCCAACGTACCGCGAACCTGACCCAGAGACAGGGTCAGCAACAGCAGGCCAACCAGTTGAGTGGTGAAGGCTTTGGTCGAGGCCACGCCGATTTCGCGACCGGCCTGAGTCAGCAGCGTCAGGTCCGATTCACGCACCAGGGAGCTGATGCCGACGTTGCAGATTGCCAGGCTGGCGAGAAAACCGAGCTCCTTGGCATTGCGCAGCGCGGCCAAGGTGTCGGCGGTTTCACCTGACTGGGAGATGCTCACGAACAGAGTGTCGGGCTGCACCACTACCTTGCGATAGCGGAATTCGCTGGCGACTTCGACCTGGCATGGGATGCCAGCCAGTTCTTCGAGCCAGTAACGGGCAACCATGCCGGCGTGATAGCTGGTGCCGCAGGCGACGATCTGTACATTGCGCACCTTGGCGAACAGCTCGGCCGCTTGGGGACCGAATGCCTCGACCAGCACCTGGTTCTGACTCAGGCGACCTTCGAGGGTGCGCTGTACTACGACCGGTTGCTCGTGAATTTCCTTGAGCATGTAATGGCGGAATTCGCCCTTGTCAGCCGCTTCGGCCCCGTCACGGTACTGAACGCTTTCACGCTCGACGAGTGCGCCGTTGATGTCCCAGATCTGCACGCTGTCGCGGCGAATTTCGGCGATATCGCCTTCTTCCAGGTACATGAAACGGTCAGTGACCTGACGTAGCGCCAATTGGTCCGAAGCCAGGAAATTCTCCCCCATACCCAGACCGATCACCAATGGGCTGCCACTGCGGGCCGCCACCAGGCGATCCGGTTGCCGGGCACTGATCACCGCCAGACCGTAAGCACCGTGCAGTTCTTTGACAGTCGCTTTCAAAGCCGCAGCCAGGTCGGGCTGCTCATTGAGTTTTTCGTTCAGCAAATGCGCGATGACTTCAGTGTCAGTGTCCGACGTGAACACGTGGCCCAGCGCCTTGAGTTGCTCGCGCAGGGCTTCATGGTTCTCGATGATGCCGTTGTGCACCACCGCCAGATCGCCCGAAAAATGCGGGTGTGCGTTGCGTTCGCACGGCGCGCCGTGGGTCGCCCAGCGGGTGTGGGCAATGCCCAGACGGCCGACCAGAGGCTCTTCGATCAGCGCCTGCTCCAGTTCGCTGACCTTGCCCGGACGACGTGTGCGCAAGAGTTTTTCATCGTTGGTGTACACCGCCACACCGGCGCTGTCATAACCACGGTATTCCAGACGCTTGAGGCCTTCGAGCAGGATGGCGGTAACGTTACGTTCTGCGACTGCACCGACAATTCCACACATGCTAGTTCTCCTGACTGACGGCGGCGCAAATCAAATTAATGCCGCGGGCCTGAATCTGATCGCGTGCCGCAAGTGGCAGACGATCATCGGTAATGAGGGTATGGACGCTGCTCCATGGCAGCTCCAGATTGGGAATTTTTCGGCCGATCTTGTCGGCCTCGACCATCACGATCACTTCGCGTGCAACCTCCGCCATGACACGGCTCAAGCCCAGCAATTCATTGAAGGTGGTGGTCCCGCGTACCAGATCGATGCCATCGGCACCGATAAATAGCTGATCAAAGTCATATGAGCGTAGTACTTGCTCGGCCACCTGACCCTGGAAGGACTCGGAATGCGGGTCCCAGGTCCCGCCGGTCATCAACAGCACCGGCTCATGCTCGAGTTCGCTCAAAGCGTTGGCGACATGCAGGGAGTTGGTCATCACCACCAGACCCGGTTGCTGACCGAGTTCCGGGATCATCGCGGCGGTGGTGCTGCCGCTGTCGATGATGATTCGCGCATGCTCGCGGATCCGCGTGACGGCGGCGCGGGCAATCGCCTGCTTGTATTTCGAAACCGGTTGGCCGAGGTCGGCGACCAGTTCCTGAGGCATGGTGACCGCCCCGCCATAACGACGCAGCAACAGACCGTTGCTTTCGAGCGCCGCCAAGTCCTTGCGAATCGTAACTTCCGAGGTTTCGAAGCGCTTGGCCAACTCGTCCACACTGACTTCTCCCTGCTCATTAAGCAAGGCGAGGATGTTGTGGCGGCGTTGTGGTGTGTTGCGCTTCGACATGACTGGTAAGTTTCGATTCGAAAGATAACGTAAGCAATCAAAACCTATTAGCGAAACTTCGTCAAGTCAGCGTCAGAAAAAAGATGTGTGGATAACCCATAAAAAAGATCGCAGCCTTCGGAAGCTCCTACAGGATGAACACGTATTCCTTGTAGGAGCTGCCGAAGGCTGCGATCTTTTGATCTTGCTGTGGATAACTCAGCTCTTCTTGATCTTCTCCGGCCGCTTCCAGCCATCGATGTTCTTCTGCCGAGCCCGACCCACAGCCAACTGGGCCTTATCCACATTCTGGGTAATGGTCGAACCGGCCGCCGTCGTCGCACCCGCTGAGATATCCACAGGCGCCACCAACGAGTTGTTGGAACCGATGAATACATCTTCGCCCAACACGGTTTTCCACTTGTTGGCGCCATCGTAGTTACAGGTGATGGTGCCTGCGCCGATGTTGGTACGCGCACCGATCTCGGCATCGCCCAGATACGTCAAGTGACCGGCCTTGGCGCCCTCGCCCATATGGGCGTTCTTCAGCTCAACGAAGTTACCCACATGCGCGCGAGCTTCCAGCACCGTGCCGGGACGCAAACGAGCGAACGGGCCGGCATCGCTGCCTTCGCCGAGTATTGCGCCTTCGATATGGCTGTTGGCTTTGATCTGCACGCCTTTGCGCAGGGTGCTGTCCTTGATCACGCAGTTCGGGCCAATCACCACGTCGTCCTCGATGACCACTTTGCCTTCGAGGATTACGTTGATATCGATCAGTACATCCCGACCGACGGTGACCTCACCACGTACATCGAAACGTGCCGGGTCGCGCAGGGTCACGCCCTGAGCCATCAAACGACGAGCGGCGCGCAGCTGATAGTGACGCTCAAGCTCGGCCAGTTGCTTGCGATCGTTGGCGCCCTGCACTTCCATAGCGTCATGGGGGTGTTCGGTAGCCACCACCAGACCATCACTGACCGCCATGGCGATCACGTCGGTCAGGTAGTACTCGCCTTGGGCATTATTGTTGGACAGCCGGCTCATCCAGTCGCCCAAGCGCTCAAAAGGAACTGCCAGGATGCCTGTATTACCTTCAGTAATGGCGCGTTCGGCGTCGTTGGCGTCTTTCTGCTCGACGATGGCGGTAACCTTGCCGGCGGCATCGCGGACGATGCGGCCGTAACCCGTCGGGTCATCCAGCTCGACAGTCAACAGGCCCAATTGCTGCGGTGCAGCCAGCTTGAGCAACCGTTGCAGGGTTTCGACTTCGATCAAGGGTACGTCGCCGTAAAGAATCAGCACCGTATCGGACTCGATGAACGGCACAGCCTGGGCCACCGCATGTCCGGTACCCAGCTGTTGATCCTGCAGGACGAAATTCAGGTCATCGGCCGCCAGACGCTCGCGCACCGCTTCGGCACCATGTCCGATCACCACATGGATGCGTTGTGGAGCTAGTTGCCGAGCCGTGTGGATAACATGGCCAAGCATTGAGTTACCGGCAACAGGATGCAGGACTTTAGGCAAGGCCGAACGCATGCGCGTGCCTTGGCCGGCAGCGAGGATAACAATTTCAAGAGACATGACAGGCTACTAATCCTGGGGGGTCAGCGGCTGCGACCGGGTGATGAAAGTCGGAAAAGAAAAAAGGGTAGCCGAGGCTACCCTTTTTAATCAATCGCGCAATAAGTCGATGGCCTATTAGTGGCCGAACTTCTTGCGGATCTGCTGGACGGTGCGCAGCTGAGCTGCAGCCTCGGCCAGACGTGCGGCAGCAGAACCGTAATCGAATTCCGCGCCTCGCTCATGCAAGGCCTTCTCGGCAGCCTTAACGGCTTCCTGAGCGGAGGCTTCGTCCAGGTCGGCAGCACGTTGCACGGTGTCGGCAAGAACCTTGACCATGTTCGGCTGAACCTCGAGGAAACCGCCGGAGATGTAATACACCTCCTCTTCCCCGCCCTGCTTGATCAAGCGGATAGGACCCGGCTTGAGATTAGTGATCAGCGGCGCGTGACCCAAGGCGATACCAAGATCACCCAGTGCACCGTGCGCAACCACCATCTCGACCAGGCCGGAAAAGATTTCCCCTTCCGCGCTGACGATATCGCAATGGACTGTCATAGCCATCTGATTGCCTCAACCTAAATTAGCGCCCGTTACCGGGCGCCGGGATTACAGTTTCTTGGCTTTCTCGATCGCTTCTTCGATGCCGCCGACCATGTAGAACGCTTGTTCTGGCAGGTGGTCGTAGTCACCGTTGAGGATGCCTTTGAAGCCAGCAATGGTGTCTTTCAGGGAAACGTATTTACCCGATGCACCGGTGAAGACTTCAGCCACGAAGAACGGCTGCGACAAGAAACGCTGGATCTTACGAGCACGGTTTACCAACTGCTTGTCGGCTTCCGACAGCTCGTCCATACCCAGGATCGCAATGATGTCCTTCAGTTCTTTGTAACGCTGCAGAACATACTGTACGCCGCGAGCGGTGTCGTAGTGGTCCTGGCCGATTACGTTCGGGTCCAGCTGGCGCGAAGTCGAGTCGAGTGGATCGACCGCCGGGTAGATACCCAGGGAAGCGATGTCACGGGACAGAACGACGGTGGCGTCCAAGTGGGCGAAGGTGGTCGCTGGCGACGGGTCAGTCAAGTCATCCGCCGGTACGTATACCGCCTGGATCGAGGTGATCGAACCGTTTTTGGTCGAAGTGATACGCTCTTGCAGAGTACCCATCTCTTCGGCCAGGGTCGGCTGGTAACCTACTGCGGAAGGCATACGGCCCAGCAGTGCGGATACTTCAGTACCGGCCAGGGTGTAACGATAGATGTTGTCGACGAACAGCAGAACGTCGTTACCTTCGTCACGGAACTTCTCGGCCATGGTCAGGCCGGTCAATGCTACGCGCAGACGGTTACCCGGCGGCTCGTTCATCTGACCGTAAACCAGTGCCACTTTGTCCAGAACGTTGGAATCCTTCATCTCGTGGTAGAAGTCGTTACCCTCACGAGTACGCTCACCCACACCGGCGAACACGGAATAACCGCTGTGCTCGATGGCGATGTTACGGATCAGTTCCATCATGTTTACGGTTTTGCCTACACCGGCACCACCGAACAGACCGACTTTACCACCCTTGGCGAACGGGCAAACCAGGTCGATAACCTTGATGCCGGTTTCCAGCAGGTCGTTGCCGCCCGCTTGTTCAGCGAAGGTTGGCGCAGGACGGTGAATGCCCCAGCGCTCTTCGGTGTCGATCGGGCCAGCTTCGTCGATCGGGTTACCCAGAACGTCCATGATCCGGCCCAGGGTCGCTTTACCGACTGGTACGGAGATGGCTGCGCCAGAGTCATTGACTTCCAGACCGCGCTTCAAGCCCTCGGTGGAACCCATCGCAATGGTACGAACCACGCCGTCGCCCAGCTGTTGCTGAACTTCCAGGGTGGTTTCGGCCGCGCTCACTACTTTCAGCGCGTTGTAGATGCTCGGTACGCTGTCGCGTGGAAATTCCACGTCGATAACGGCGCCGATGATTTGAACGATACGTCCGCTACTCATAGCTGGATCCTCTGAATATTTGAACCGTTAAACCGCGGCAGCGCCGCCGACGATTTCCGAGATCTCTTGGGTGATCGCAGCCTGACGCGCCTTGTTGTAGACCAGCTGCAAATCGCTGATCAAATCACCGGCGTTGTCGGTAGCGTTCTTCATCGCGATCATCCGCGCAGCTTGTTCAGCCGCGTTGTTCTCGACCACCGCCTGGTAGACCTGCGACTCCACGTAACGGACCATCAAGCCGTCAAGCAGCTCTTTGGCGTCCGGTTCGTACAGATAATCCCAGTGGTGCTTGAGTTCTTGATCCGGGGTTGCCACCAGTGGAATCAACTGCTCCACGGTAGGCGATTGCGTCATGGTGTTGATGAACTTGTTGGATACCACGGACAGGCGGTCAATACGGCCGTCCAGGTAGGCATCCAGCATCACCACACAACACCGCTGGGGCCGACAATCTCGTCATCCTCGGCATAGGCTGGTACACCCTTGCTGGTGCGTCGCGCAACAGTGGGCAATGACACCC
>NZ_JBNNVP010000036.1:0-67124 GCF_050280605.1 Pseudomonas sp. NPDC089918
AGGCGCCGTCGAAGGCGATGACTGCCGTGCGACCGGTGGCGCCACGGACGATCTTCAGGGCGTTTTCCGCCGCTTCCGCACCGCTGTTGGTGAGCTTCGGCATGGGCGTTGAGCGTCTGGCCATGCTGCGTTACGGCGTGAACGACTTGCGTCTGTTCTTCGACAACGACTTGCGGTTCCTCGCGCAATTTCGCTAGTCGTAACGAATTCTTAGGAGAGCAGGATGAAATTCAGTGAACAATGGCTGCGTGGCTGGGTAAGCCCGCAGGTAAGTCGCGACGAGCTGGTTGCTCGTCTGTCGATGGCCGGTCTTGAGGTCGATAGCGTTACGCCGGCCGCCGGTGAATTCAGTGGCGTGGTGGTGGGCGAGGTGCTGAGCACCGAGCAACACCCGGACGCCGACAAGTTGCGCGTTTGCCAGGTCAGCAATGGCTCGGAGACTTTCCAGGTCGTGTGCGGTGCGCCAAACGTGCGCCCGGGCCTGAAGATCCCGTTCGCCATGATCGGTGCTGAGCTGCCAGGCGACTTCAAAATCAAGAAAGCCAAGCTGCGTGGTGTTGAATCCAACGGCATGCTGTGCTCCCAGGCCGAGCTGCAAATCGGCGAAGGCAACGATGGCCTGATGGAATTGCCGGCCGATGCGCCGGTCGGTCAGGACATTCGTGAGTACCTGAGCCTGGATGACGCCAGCATCGAGGTCGATCTGACCCCGAACCGCGGTGACTGCCTGTCGCTGGCCGGTCTGGCCCGCGAAGTAGGCGCGCTTTATGCTGCCCAAGTCGTGCGCCCTGTGATTGCCAACGTTCCGGCCGTGCACGATGAAGTGCGTTTGATTGAAGTACTGGCACCGGCCGCGTGCCCGCGTTACCTGGGTCGTGTGATCCGTAACGTCGACCTGTCCAAGCCTACGCCGCTGTGGATGGTCGAGCGTCTGCGTCGTGCCGACGTGCGCAGCATCGACGCAGCCGTCGACATCACCAACTACGTGATGCTGGAACTGGGCCAACCGCTGCACGCGTTCGACCTCGCCGAAATCAATGGCGGCATCCGCGTACGCATGGCCGAAGAAGGCGAGAAACTGGTTCTGCTTGATGGTCAGGAAGTCAGCCTGCGTAGCGATACGCTGGTGATTGCCGACCACACCCGTGCCTTGGCTATCGCCGGCGTCATGGGTGGCGAGCACAGCGGCGTCAACACCGCGACCACTCGCGATATATTCCTGGAAAGCGCGTTCTTCGACCAGATTGCTGTCGCTGGCAAGGCTCGTTCCTACGGCCTGCACACCGATGCCTCGCACCGCTACGAGCGTGGCGTGGACTGGAAGCTGGCCCGTGAAGCCATGGAGCGCGCCACTGGCCTGCTGCTGGAAATCACCGGTGGCGAAGCCGGTCCGATCATCGAAACCGTCAGCGAGCAGCACCTGCCGTCGATCGCGCCGATCACCCTGCGTGCCCAGCGCATCACCCAGATGCTGGGCATGGAGATGGATTCGGCCGAAGTCGAGCGTCTGCTCAGCGCCTTGGGCCTGATCATTTCTGCCGATGGGGCAGGGCAGTGGCGCGTTGAAGTGCCAAGCTTCCGTTTCGATATCAGCCTGGAAGTCGACCTGATCGAAGAGCTGGCCCGTCTGTACGGTTACAACCGTCTGCCGGTTCGCTACCCGCAAGCCCGTCTGGCGCCGCAAGCCAAGGCCGAAGCGCGCAGCGATCTGCCTGAACTGCGTCGTCTGCTGGTGGCTCGTGGTTATCAGGAAGCGATCACTTACAGCTTCATCGATCCGAAACAATTCGAGTTGTTTAATCCGGGTGTCGAGCCGCTGCTGCTGGCCAACCCGATTTCCAACGACATGGCTGCCATGCGTTCGTCCCTGTGGCCTGGTCTGGTCAAGGCGCTTCAGCACAACCTGAACCGTCAACAGGATCGCGTCCGTCTGTTCGAAAGCGGCCTGCGCTTCGTCGGTCAGCTGGAAGGCCTGAAGCAAGAGCCGATGCTGGCGGGTGTTGTTTGCGGTAGTCGTCTGCCGGAAGGCTGGGCACAAGGTCGCGATGTGGTGGACTTCTTCGACGTCAAAGCCGACGTGGAAGCGGTGCTGGGCTTCGCCGGTGCATTGGATTCATTCACTTTCGTGCCGGGCAAACACCCAGCATTGCACCCGGGCCAAACCGCGCGCATCGAACGTGAAGGCCGTTTGGTAGGTTTCGTTGGCGCGATCCACCCTGAGTTGTCGAAAACCCTCGGTCTCGACCGTCCGGTCTTCGTATTCGAGCTGGTTCTGGCCGAAGTGGCGTTGGGCAAAATGCCTAAATTCCAGGAGTTATCGCGCTTTCCTGAAGTGCGTCGTGACCTGGCACTGCTGGCGGACAAAGACGTTGCGGCCACTGCCGTACTGGACGTAATCCGTGAAAATGCAGGTGAATGGCTGACAGACCTCAGGCTATTTGACGTGTATCAGGGTAAAGGCATTGATCCGCATAGAAAAAGCCTTGCAGTTGGCTTGACCTGGCAGCATCCATCGCGCACTCTTAATGACGATGAGGTGAATACCACGACGCAAAACATCCTCACCTCGCTCGAACAAAGGTTGAACGCCACGTTAAGGAAGTGACGTATGGGGGCTTTGACGAAAGCTGAGATGGCGGAACGTCTGTATGAAGAGCTGGGCCTGAACAAGCGGGAGGCCAAGGAATTGGTCGAACTGTTTTTTGAAGAAATCAGGCACGCTCTTGAAGACAACGAACAAGTCAAATTGTCCGGTTTCGGAAATTTTGACCTTCGGGACAAACGCCAGCGGCCTGGCCGCAATCCGAAAACGGGAGAAGAAATCCCGATCACGGCTCGCCGTGTGGTCACCTTTCGTCCAGGGCAGAAGTTGAAGGCCCGAGTTGAGGCTTATGCTGGAACCAAGTCATAACGACGAGCTACCCGTCATCCCGGGCAAACGCTACTTCACCATTGGTGAAGTCAGCGAGCTATGTGCCGTAAAACCGCACGTGCTGCGCTACTGGGAGCAGGAGTTTCCTCAACTCAACCCCGTCAAACGCCGCGGAAACCGCCGGTATTATCAGCGCCAGGACGTGCTGATGATCCGGCAGATCCGCGCGCTTCTTTACGATCAGGGGTTTACCATCGGCGGCGCACGCTTGCGTTTGTCCGGCGATGAAGCCAAAGACGACACCACCCAATACAAACAAATGATCCGCCAGATGATCGCCGAGCTGGAAGATGTTCTGGTGGTGCTCAAGAAATAAATTCCTGCTTTTAAATACTTCCAGTTTTCAAAAGCTTGCGATATATTCTTGAGCGTTCCTCGAGATGAGGGACAGATTCAACGCCTAGTCGGGGCGTAGCGCAGTCCGGTAGCGCACTAGCATGGGGTGCTAGGGGTCGAGTGTTCGAATCACTCCGTCCCGACCATATTTTTCAATGACTTTGCCGAACCATAACCAGTTCGGCTTTTTCATGTCTGAAAAATTACTCCCACATTTACTCCCACGGATGTCTCGGATCTAGGTAGCTGTGAGTTCGCGCCGTTTTTGGCCCTTCTCGCGCTGACTTTGGCACCAACCTTGTTTTACTTTTCTCTTCCCTTCAGTGCGTCATCAAACTGAAGTTTGTCGAAGCTTTACGCCTTCAATATGGCGTCGACGATATAGCAGGCTGTCTCGACCAGTGACTTCCCTCGCCCGACGTATGCCAGGCTTGTTTGCGACGACTTCCGACCGCGTTACGCGGTGAACATCGAAGTCCTCGGCCCGGACGGTGAACCCGATCCGCAGCTGCCCCAGCTCGCCGGTGTGCCATTGCCGCTGCCTACCGGGGGCGAGGAAATGGGCATGTATGCCTTTCCGGAGGAGGGTACTCAAGTGGTGGTGGGCTTCGCCTACGGTTTGCCGAACAAACCCTACATCCAGACGATCCTGCCCCACGGCCTGAGCATGCCCAAGGTGCCGAAAGGTGACCAGGTTTGGCAGCACAGCGGCGCCGCCCAGCAGCGCGTCGATGCCGACGGCAACTGGTTACGCCAGACCGACGGCAAGATCCAGGACAAGGCGATCGAGCGCGAAGTGGAAGCCCTGGAGAACCGTGAGCAGTTCCAGAGCCACACACAGACGATCGACGACCATTCGACCGAGACGGTGGGCGGTGTGAAAAAGATCGAGGCGCTGGGCGCGCTCAAACTGTTGTCGGGCGGATCTGCGAGTCTGGCGGCGGTGGACGATCTGCACCAAGCGACTGGACGAGATCTGAATCTGGTGGTCGGGCAGAAGCATAACGCCACGGTTGGTGGCGACATGCAGGAGCGGATTACAGGCTTGCGCCGGAGTGTGGCTGGGGGCAGTCAGCGCCTTCAGGCACCAAGAACCTGGCTTGGCTCGGAAAGTGTGAACGTGCTGCAGGTGCTATGTGAGCTGCTTGACCTGGTACAGGAGATGAACACGCAGATCGCGGCACATACGCACCCCCAAGTTCCAGTCCCGATGAATGCAGCTGCTTTCGTTGCAGCTGCCGCAGAGGCGAGGGCACTTTCGACAACGTTATCTAGCGTGACACTTTGATATTTGGCCTATAAAACTCACTCGGTTTTATACGGGCCATGATACTTTGAAGCCTCTTCCAGAACGCATTGTAGTATTTCTTTAAAGGGCGCTCGCCCATTCAGTGCTTCATGAACCGACCTAGTAGCATAATATCGATAGTCTGCGTTCGGGTCATTAATCGTTCGGACGCCTTCTTCATTATATTTGGCCAAAGTAGATAAGACCTGTTTTCTAATCTCATTGGGGCCGACTTCCAGTAGGTTAGAATGCCAATCCAGAGTCTCGCCATCTATAATTTCATTTACGACCTCACGCTTCCAAACCATACCTATCTGAGCATCGTCCTTCTCTTGGGAGTACATGCGACCAACATAAATACCTAGAAAGACGACAAACTCTTTACCTACTAGAATGTTTTTACCTCCGATCTGTAGTATACCCCTTTTGTTATAGTGAAAGACTGGGGCGCCTGACATTCCAGGTCTAGAGGCCGAATCAATCAAGAATAGAGGTTGTCCATTCCAACCCATCTTCAGGCTTGAAGCTACTGTAGCTCGTTTCCATACAGGGTTTGCATGATAATCGGAAATATTTTCCGGGTATCCGGGTATAAATAGCTCGTCCGTCACATCTATATTGTCAATACATGCCGCTAGCAATTCTTGATCAGAAAGCTCATATTTTTGTAATGGGCATAGCTCGGATGGAAAATCGCCTTGCTGTATCAGGTTTATATGCCCAGTGAACTCTCTGCCGTCGCCTGCCTTTACTGACATTTCGTACGACCTGTCAATGTCTAGCGGTATTATCGCTACATCTATTCTCGGATAGTTTGTTGGGTGTACATAATAAAAAGTCTCATCTTCAGAAGATAGTGGGACTATAAATGGTATCCGAGTTCCTCCCATTCCGGGGAACTCTCGAACCATAGTAACGATAACGTTGTTAGGCGATGCTTTATGCGGATGTTGAATCTCTAACGTTTCCGGATGTCGCCCGGTGAGGTTGTGCCACGCTGTAACAATGTAATATTTCTGGTTGTAAAAATATAGCATTCCACTCCCAGTTGAAAGTACGGTTGAGTTAAAGCGCATTTTCAAATGTACAACCGAGTAGCTAGCTGCGGCCATGATAATTCCTTTTTAATCAGAGCCTCTTGGCCCGTTGATACACAGGTGGCGTCAGGCCGTCCTCTTTCGATAAATAACGCATGTTCAAAAAAAATCCAAACAAAAATTCACTTATCCCCCTCCCGCCGACGGGCTTTGCGTCCCTTTTTTGTGCAAAGACAGGTAGTGGTGCAAATCAAGGCCGCGCCCAAGCCCGCTGCGGGGGCTGTGAGGCATTTTGCAGTTTCACGAAGTGCAAGGTTTTGCAAAGAAGTGCAGCAGCTTTGCGAAGCGCCCAAAGCAAGCCAGGTCGGTGGCTGATCTCTAGAGGCCCCGGTTTGCAAGGAAACGTCATTTGAAAACAAGCGTCATAACGAGTTTTTGATTTCTCAATAGCTCGCACCAGGGGAGGTTTGGACGTGTTTCAGGAAGGGTATCAACTTGCCTTAAAGCCCCGGCGCAGAGGGCTTTCAGGCTGTTTAGCGCATTTCACAGGTGACCAGCGGTGATATGGCTAATTCGGACGACCGTAATCGACCCATAGCTGCCGGTGGCGAAAGGCAGTAAACGGCCCAGAGTGTGTAAAAACGCTGAGCCAAAATTGAAGTCTGCGCTTCTATGCCAAATCTGAAATTTATCGGCTGGTTGGCAGACCTAGATTTTGCGTAGAAACGCGATTTTCAGTTCTACTTTGGACACCAATCGCGCTGAAAAACGTTTTTACACACTCTGGGCCAGAAGCGGTCATTCGAATGTTCTTACGAGGCTAGGAGAGATCCACTAGAAAAAACGGCATCCTTAAAAAGATGCCTTAGGAATGTTGAGCTTTTGGTGGAGGCGCTCTTGATATTGTTAATCAAGAGTTTTTGAAAATCTTGAAGAACTCATATTCTGTCTTCAAGCCTTTCAAGTATTCCATTAAGTATTTTGATAAGTACATCAGCTGGGACTGTTTCATATTTAAGTTGTTTGAGTACAAATAAGTACGCCATGCTTAATACTGATTCGTCGTGAGGGGCGACGTCGTATGCCCACTCTCGACAATACTTGATGATTGGATATAGCGGAGAGCCTTTGCCGTAGACATTTAAATCTAACCAACTTTCACTTGAGGATTCAAGCTGAGCAGCTAGCCCATTTATTCTAGCATCCGGATGAAATATAAGGCTTAGTTCTAGAGTTATCGGATCTAGGCAGGTATAACCTGCACCAACATCACCAAAGTCGATTAGCACTGGGACGTAATCACTATTTACTAAAATATTTCCTCCATGCAGATCTCCATGTATGCAAGCCTCAGAGATCTCAATATTTTTCTCCTCTAGTACTAATAATCTCTCTAAATCATGTGTTGTTATTATTTTTTGAAAATTTTCGTCACTCAAGATGTGTCGTCGAATTTCTTTTATTGGAACTAATGTTACACTTCTCGAATCTGACCATCGAGCTAAAGCAGCGCGTATCCTTGTTAATACATCAATAGCTGCTTCAGGATTCGTTAAAACTAACTGAAAAAAAGTATCGGTATGTTCGTCAGCTAGAACGTAGAATATAGCTGCAAACCCACGCAACCCTTGATCATTAAAACTTAGAACGGGGGCAAATGCGCCGAGCCGAAGGTGCTTTACTTCTGCATTATATGCCACAATTTCTTTATTAACATGACTTGCAAGTCCTAATTTACCAACGCACTCACACCTCACTCGTCCAGCCTGATCCATCACTGAGATTTTCAGAACAATCGCATCTGATAAGCCGCCTAGTTTCTTTAGCCTACAGGAACTACCCCCGTTAGCGCGAGTGAATACTTTGATTGCTCTTTTTTGCTCAGGCTTAAGTTCAATTACTTGCGCACCGATATTTATCCGGATTGCGTCTGTAATAGCTATACGTGAAGCTATTTCTTGAATTTCAGCTATTAGTTGATCACCATCTTCTTTGAGGTGATATGCTACAGTCGGTACTAACGTCCCGTCTCCCCACAAGTCGACACTTTGTCCCTGTTTGGCTAGCCCTCTCAAGAAGGCATCTGGCTCGGAACCTGTTAATATGTAAATAGGGGTGCCAGGTGCATAACTCCTTGCACAGTAAAATACCTCATGCCCATGTTCAACTTCTAAGTCGAAAGCACCGTCTACTGTGGGGATTTCCAGATCAAGAACCACCAAGTCAAAAAAATGATCCTTTAGAAGGCTCATTGCACTGTCCCGACTTTCTGCTAGTAGCACTTCAGTTGGAGTGGTAAACTTCAAAAGTTGCTCTCTTAGCGTTTCCGCATATGAGCGGTTATCTTCAACTAGTAGAAGCTTCATTTTCTTTATACCATCTAAGTTCGAAACGTGCGCCACCGTCCAGGCTGTTAGAAAGCAGCAGTTCACCCTCCATTGCTTTCATTGCACTAGATGCTGTGGCAAGACCATAACCTGTATGAATATTTTTATCTTTGTTGGTGACACCAATTTTTAAAGCATTATTAGGGTTCCCGTTAAATCCAGAACCTGAATCTATTATTGCAAAAAACACTTCGTCGCCTGCGCGCCCCCATGTAAGCAGCACCTCAGGAGGTGTTTTTCTGCTAAATTCAAGAAGCGCTTCATTTGCATTTCTTAAACCATTAATGATTGCTAAAAACATTGAGCCGCGGTCTGCGCTAACCATGAAAGGACGCTGCCCAGCCTCAATCAACGTTATGCCTTCAAAGATTTTCGGATTTTCTTCGATGATTTGGTCTATCAAGTCGCCAAGATTAAAATCGCTGTAATCTGGAGATGCAGAAGCACGTTTTAGTTCTCGCACGGCTCGAAGTATTTCTTTTAACCTCGACATTAGCCTGAACGTCTGAGATTCAGCGAAGCCATCAAACTCAGACATTGCCTTCATATTGATTTCGCCAATTATCGTACTAAACTCATGAAGGATAGTACCAGTAACTTCCTCGGTAGCGCGCGCCATCACAGATCTTATTAAACGGCCATTCACCTCACCTTCAGATGAGTGATTTACATCTGCGGGCCGTATCACCGAAACGTCCGCCCGCTCCAGCGCCAAGGTTAAAGCCTTTTTTATCCAACTAACTCCTTCTTGTGAAAGCGCTTCTCTCAATAATTCAGTACTTACTTCGCTGGGGTTTTGGGAAAAAAATCTTGCTGCTTTTAAACGTTCCTTAACCGTGCCTGCAATAATACATTTTCTAGCTTCTTCGGAATTCATCTTTAGCTATGTCCTGCGTAAAACCGGGCACGGGTCGCAAAGGCTTCTGCACCACCCTCCATCACGTTGGTGATGGCTTCTACTGCCTCGATATCATCAAGAGGTTTACACAGCTGCACATAACCGTTTCGACCGTCTGAAGTCATCTCTATAACTAAATCCGCCTGCCCGAGAACGGGGATGTTAGCGTTATGAGTTGAAAGAATAACTTGCCCCTCACCTTTCCTGCGGACTAGTGCCTTAATGACGGTATTGGCAATAAATGAGTTATCCAAATGATCTTCAGGCTGATCTATTATTAAAGTTCGCTCGTGATGCTGAAGAACGATTGATAATATAACTGTGCACCGCTGACCGGCCGACAATGCAGTCACATCTTTATAATCTAGACCATCCAAGAGGGATAACTTAACATTGTCTTCAACTTCACTTGTCACAATCTCGGATATACCGGTTTCAGCTAACACTCCTAACAGTCTCGAGCACCGTTCGCGAGGGATGTTTGTTATCTGTGAAAGTGACTCAAAATCATTGTACTCAACAAAGTCCATTAGTTCCTGAGGGCTAACTTTTTCTGAAATATTTGAAGCTAGCTCATTGTATTTCATACCGCTGCCCCGCAATGCATTTGCTATTGAGCGAGTGTATTCGGCGAATTGAGCTGAACCTTCTAGCTCAACTTTTACCCAAGGAGCTAACGATTCATTTAACTTAGCTACAATCTCTTTGCGAAGAACCGATCGTCCCGCTCGAATTTCTAAAAGTTCTTCCAGCTTCTGATCTCTTCGGGCTCTTAAGTTGACCAGTCTGGCCTTCCTTTCATTAATAAGTTTTTGTCTGGACTGAATCTGAGCGGCATTTGCTCTTAATATGGTAATCTGCCGCGCTAACGCACCAGCTCCGACTGTATTATGATCAAGCTCACCCCTGATGGTTCTGGATTCTTTTTCTAATTCTATTTTGGATTTCTGTATGTCCTCAAGCTTACTTTCTGCTAGCTCCTTCATTTGCCTGAAAGAACCTAGTGCATCGTCCAGTTGCATTATCGTTTGCGAATATTTAACACGAAGCTCAGATAACGGGTCTTCGTCCGGTGAACCATCCCACTCTTCAGGCCCGAAATCTTCAAAAATCTGACTTTCTAATTTTTGAAACCAGCTTCCAGTCGTATTGCTAAAGCGTTGTAATACTCCGTCCTTCACACCTAATTCGGAAAGTTTAGAGGATACTACACCGAATTTTAATTGCTTAACTGCGATTTCCTCGGACTCTCCAAGGTACTTTTTTTGCTCTAGTTCAAGTTGGCTTATTTTGTCCTGGAGTATCTGAAATTCTTCAATCCCTTCACCGAGACTTATTATTTCTTTTTCAAGTGCTTCGAGTTCTTTGTAGAATGAGCGAATACTATTCGACGTTTCCGCAAGGACGGATTTAATTGAGTTCCTGTTAGAAATAAATCCGTCAATAAGTGAAAGTCTACCAGTTTCACTCAAGCCGACGGTTTCTATTTCAGTTTGAGATAAAATTATTGGAGAGATAAAAGTGGAGGAAGCTCTGAACTTATCTTCGTCAGCACCTCTGCTTACGATTACGTTCTCGATCAAGTCATTTAGCGTTATGCACACTTCGCCGCCTTCAAGTACTGCCCGCGCGTGATCTAGCGAACGACTTTTAGATTCGCTTGTCATATTTCTAACATCTAGTGCGTAACGTATGAGTTCAATTATCGAAGTTTTTCCTGTTCCACGAGCGCCGATTAGAACATTCAATCCTGCCGAAAGGGTTATATCAACCCCATTTAGAAAACCACCTTCAATTTGAACTCTTTCAATATTCATTCGCCCCCCCTTTTGCGCAGCATAATATTGCTGATTTCGCCCCAGCATTAGCTATAATAGCTTCGGTTGCTGGCATAATCAACTTTCGCTCGAGCTGCTTGTTTTGACTTTGATATTTACTGTTTGTTTTTTTGCGCTTTTTTTCAGAGCCAATATGTAAAGGTCTGATAATGTGGTTTGTCTGGCGTCTTGTTAAGAGGTTTTATGAGGCAGCGTTATTTTTTAATATTACATTACCTGATGTAGATTGAGGCTGATGACAGCTAACTTATGATCAGTTATTGCTCCCGAGAGTAACGAATTAGCTTCCTTGTCTGTCGTAAGTGACTTTCCAACTATGAACTCGACAACTTTGCCGATGATGATCTCTGCAGTGAGCATGTTATCTCCAAGGAAGACTCATAACCTGAATGGACCATGAAATTGTAGACGTATATCGATGACTGCTTTTGGCCGATTGCTGGCCCTCGCGAAGGGCTGCAATCGACCGATTCTGTTGAAAAAGTCGGTTTTCCCAAAACGCTCGAACATTGATGGGTGAAAACACCTCTTTTGCACGCTGCTACGTGAAATCCGAGTCCTGAACCTTCTGCCAAAAACACAGATTTCAATCTCAGGCGCGTACTTTTCTGCCGTGGAAACCGAAGCCGACTTTTTCAACAGAATCGACCCGTAGCTGCTAGTGACAAACTAATGAAGCTAGTTCCTCTTGTCCGTCCTGCCGAGCCAGGTACAACGTGTCATCTCCCATATTTCGACCCGCATCGACCCAGATACAAAATGTCCGTCTCGAATTGCCACCCTGCGCATACCCTCATACTCTGAAACCTTGCGTGAGGCGTGGTTGGCGACGGCCTTGGAAACCGACATTACCGGATGCGATAATGTCTCGAACCAGTACGCGTTAATGATCCGGCAGGCTTCTCGCATGTAGCTTTTTCCCCACCATTGAGCAAGCTTCTACAGGGCTACTCATACAGATCCTGGTCACGGGTTCATGGTCGCCTGGCGAGAGCCATGAACGCTGCCATGATCTCGGTGCGCTCTTCGTCCAGAAGCTTTTTCACCATCGCTGAGTAGGGCTTCGAGGGAGCCTTCAGCTCGTCCAGCTCGACGAAGATCTCCATTGCGTGGTTGTACAGATAATCGAAGAATTCACCGGGCTCCTTGGTGGCCGCTTTCATCAAGGCATTGCGCGCTTTGAGTAGTTGCTTCTTTACTTCAAGCATCAATGTTGTGCGTGTTTCCACCAGTTTTTTGCGGTTCAAACCAAAGATCTGATAGGTGTGCAGTCCGTAGGGGTCCCAGGCGGTTCCCACTCTTTCCGGCGCAATCAGGCTTAGGCCACCTTCGACAATCCACTGCAAGTGATCATTCGGGTTCCGACGGGTCGGGTCGATAAGGTAGGCGTCTTCACGGTCAAGATCATCGCCTTCGGCGACTGCCCGCTGGCCACCAATCGGGAAATAGTCGTATTTTCCCAGTTTGTATCTGCCAGTATGCGTTTTTTGCGGATAAGGCTGCTCGACAGTCAGTTTATGTACTTCATGATATTCCGAGGTATTGCAGTGACTGCAACTTGGTAACAAATTTGTCCACGTCGAGGCTAGCCACCAGTAGCCTTTGTGGCTCGAATCTTCGCTAACGCGTCCTTTGGGACGAAAGTGTTCGACCTGAGCAGACATCACGGCCTTGTAGCTCGATTCGCAATAGGCGCATTTTTCATGAAATAGATTGTCCAGCGTTTGCTTCACATCCTTGCAACGGTACGCTGCAAAGTTGAACTTCTTGGGGGCTGTAGCTTTTGTTTTTTTACCGCTATTTTTCGTGGCTTTCGCCTTGGCCAACACGGGGGGGGTTGCCAATGCTGCGTAGTGCTTAATGGCGCGGGCCCTTTCCTTAGCCCCTTTGCCGTTTGGCAATGCCAACGATAATGGCTCGTCTACCGTGTTTCGATCTACGAAAATCACAGGCCCACTCCATTGGAGTCGGCCCGCAAGCGTGCGAGGATAAGTTTGACGGCGTCTTCTCGTACTGCTGCCCTGTCAAGGGTGTCTGAACGAAGCTGTTCGATGATGTGCCGGCGCAATGCTTCATTGACAACCTGCTTTTCAGGCGTGTCGCCGATAATGGAAAAGGCGTTCATTTGTTCTGAGAAATGCGCATCAGGCGAGGTGCTGCGCGAATCGGACAGCACGATCCGGTCAAGTTTGCGCATGGTCTCGGGTTCTACGGTGCTGGCCAGACCGAAGTACTCCGAGGTCAGCAGTTGCTCTGCGCGCATGGCGGTGACGTCCGGCAAGCCAGTCATTTCCTGGACGCAGCCTTCATCGTCCCTGATAAGTACATGAACCTCGCCGTCGAGCATGCCTCTTAGACAAAGGGGGTCGTGGGTGGTGTAGATGAACTGCACTTGTGGCATGGCGCGGCGCAGTGCGGAAACGATCTGCATTTTCCATCGGGGGTGCAAATGCAATTCGATTTCGTCGATCAGCACTATTCCTCGGGCATCTTCAAGGTTTCCCCACTCCTTGAGCATGTTGCGAATGATGTCCAGGCTCATGGCAAATAGCGAGCGATACCCATCGCTCAAGCGAAAGACCGGGATGCTTTCGTTGTGTCTTCGTACGAGCACTTCACCTGACGCCAGTCGATATATTTCGTCGCTCATGTCGAGATTCAGGATCTCGCGCAGCGCTCGTGCCACCGGGAAAAAATCCCCGTCATCAAGTAATTCCAGCCAGGTAGCCGAGTGGGGCAGTGGTTTGTTTTTTTCGAATAGGGAAGCAATGCTCGAAGATTTCCTGATGATTCTGAAACTCGATTGCTCATCTTGAAATGAACGATGCGCACCATAGCCAAGAATCAAGCTGCTGCGCAGATTCTGGCTGGTGAAAGAGCCGTCCCGGCGAATACGGATATCGCTTGTTTCGCCGTCATCGAAGGTAACCTTAATGGTTGATTGAAGGGCTAGGGGTCGATCGTCGGCACCGTCTGTCAGGGTATCTCGGGGCAGGGTTGCTTCCCAATCAAAGTTGATTCGGGACCTCAATTTTGGGCTCATCACACCCAATGCAATCGCCTGAAGTATCGAGCTCTTTCCTACTGCATTTTCGCCCAGAAGCACTGCTGCCGGGGCAATGCCACGTTCCTGGGTGGCGTCGTGACTAAGGTTTATCTGCAGCTTTCGAATACCCTTGAAATTCTCTATCTCAATGACCCGAATTCGGGAAAAGTGGAGTTTTTCAGGGTTCGTTTCAGGGTTTCGAACAGTGACGTTTCGCTCGGCAAGAGCCGGGCTGATCCCGGCTAGCCGATCAATGAAAGCCTGCCACTCTGCTGTGGAGGACACTGCAATGAATCCTGCCAGTTCGCTGGAAAATTCGCCCTCCGATGGCGGAGATTTTCTGATGGACGTTTTTGTAAGTGCTCCGAGCACCCATAATTTCGCGGCACCTACGAATGTCAGACGGCTATTGAATCGTTCTTCCACTACAGAGTGTATGGTTTCGTAGTTCTCTCTGTGCAATTGCCTCAAGTGCGCCCAGAGGTCGGAAAAATAGGCAGATCGTTGGCTAACGAGGTGACTGCGATTGAGTTTTAGCGTTTCAATCGTATGCCGGCCCCGAACAGTTTTATGAGTACATGCGCCATTGAATCTGAAGGATATATGTTCGAATGGCTTGTCGCGACAGGGGTCGATTAGTACTGGCGACTCGATTTCTGCATCTTGCCACGGGGTAAACGGCGGTGCTCGCTTTGATGTTGTAGGGTATTGGTTTGCTTTGAATCTTGCACATACCGGGCAGGCTGGAATAAGGTTGTTCCACTCGTACGCATACCATACATAATGGTCTGCACTTGTCGTATTTTCATACCCTACAGACCCTACACTCCCTTTTGCATTCATCAACGGGCGGTGGTGGTGAACAGCGAAGTCCTGACCGCTCAGCGGGCTTTCGCAATAACCGCATTTGTTCTCGAACACCCCAAGAAGAGCCTTTCTGACACTGGGCTGATTCCAGAGGCGAGAATCGAGGTGCGGGCGCCGGCTCAAGCGCGCCTCATCTGGCAGATCGAAGTGGGCACGTAGCAGATTCATTTCTTCTGCCAGCGACTCGCTGTGCAGTGCGGAGGGTTGTAGATGTGGGGCTCGCCAGATAGGTCTCAACGTCAGGTCCCTTTAAACGTTCAGTTGCAGAGCCCACAGCGATGTCTTGCTGGGCTCAATGAAAGAATCAATTTGGGCCGAAGCTTAAGTGACGGCACTTTGGGTGGCAAGGTGCCACTGTAGTGGGCCGAACGCTGATTGCGCCTTTGCATCCGGCACTTCTCTGCTAGCTGCTACCGGATGAATATGGTAATGCCAATCGCGATCCCACCCTGTGCAGTAGTCACTCGGTGCCAATGTACTGTGCAATCTGAATTCAGGTTTCATATCCGGAGCGTTATGCATTGCTCGGATCAGTTCCGCCCATTTGGTGTTATTCATCACTGGCAAAATTATGCCGGCAGTCAGCAAGTCGCGAATTTTCGCTTTAGAGATCTCTTCGAGTTCGAGTAACTGATGCATTCGAGCCGCGCCGTATCATGGAGTGGGCACAGTCTAAGCGCGGTGCGCGGCTACTGTAAGCGTCGGTTTGCGGCTCGAAGCACTTGTGCGACGCTATGTACCGTTCATGGGTGAAAAAGGCTGAGAGGAACAAGGCGGAACAAAAGGGGACAGATACATTTTTCGTACTCTGACCGGCAGCTTCTGGCCGATTTTTGCCTGTCGCGAAGGGCCGCACTCGACCGATTCTGTTGAAAAAGTCGGTTGGCCCAAAACGCTCGAACATTGATGGGTGAAAACACCTCTTTTGCACGCTGCTACGTGAAATCCGAGTCCTGAACCTTCTGCCAAAAACACAGATTTCAATCTCAAGCGCGTACTTTTCTGCCGTGGAAACCGAAGCCGACTTTTTCAACAGAATCGACCCATAGCGGTCGTTTGCCTGCAAAAAAATCGCAAGACTATGCCGTAATGACATTTAAATGCCATCATCTGCGCGAAATGCAGCCTAATGAGGAAAGTTGATGAGCACTGGAAGTCCCGAAAAGCTTCGCGACTTTTTTGATCGCCTTCGTAACCTGACCCCACGCACCTCAGCAACTAAGATTGTTGCGTTGAATCCGGTCCATCTTTCTGGATTTTTCGACGCCTTGCGGGCTATCCCCCAGGACACACTGGCACCCAATCGTATGGCGCTAACTCAGGCTGTGATCGATGTGCGTTCTTTGGCTGTCTTATTCGACGGTATACGCACTCCGCTCCAATGCCTACGGGCTGTGGGCGGATTCTGTAATCCATGGCGAATCGCCCGACTGGGTAGGGACGAAGTGCGCAGTACTGCGGTGCTTGCTTGGCTACTTGACCCCGCTGGTGATCATGGCCTAGGCGATGTGCTACTAGGAGCGATGATGGCTCACGTGCATCGCGTTCAGGTGCAAATTCCGCATACGCCATTGGGCCGAGTCAGCGTGATACGTGAGGCTCGACTGAATAGTGATGGTAGCAATAGGGTAGATATCGAACTTCGTAGTAACAGTCCAGGTGGAGCTTTTTATCTGCTGATTGAAGCAAAAATTGATGCGCCCGAGGGGGCGGAACAAATCGTACGATATGTCAAATCAGCAGAATTAGGCGCCGGTAGCCTGCCATGGGCCGTCATCTATTTAACTACAGACGGTCGTGCATCGCGGAACATCGTTGAGCTGGACAGCAACCGAGTGGTTAATCTTTCATGGAAGGAACTGGCTCGCGTGTTACTGCGTTCACTTGATTGCATGGCAGTCACTAATCCGGCCTTTCAGGGATTCAGTTTCCGGCTGGCTGAAACTTTCCTGCGCCATGTGCGCGCTTTTTGATCAAGGAATCTTTCATGAATTACAATAAGCAAGCTGGCCGTATGATTCTCGGGGACTTGCAACTATTTAACCAAGCTGCCGTTTTGTTCGAACAAGAACTCGAGCCAGAGGTCCGGGCCAATTTTTCTGAAGTGATCCAGTCGTGGACTAATGAGCATGGTTGGAGTTCTATGGTCGACGGTGAGGATATAGTTGGTTATTGGATAGCCCCACCAAGGTGGAGTTTTAAAGATGAGAAAGGTGGTGATAGGGCTAATCCTTGGTATGAGATCGCAACAGTAGAAGAAAGCCAAAACTATTGGCTTGCCAATCTTTGTGGTGTCGCCTCAACGAGCGTGAGTCTGTGGTTTTCTGTGGCAGAAAAAGACTTGGGTTTTGAAAGCAGGAAGGCTTGGAAAAAATCCCTGCAAGTGGTCGCTCAAAAGTATGCTGATCACCTAAAGCCCCTCGGTTTCATTTATGACGAACCGTACTTTCATCTCCCCCTCAAACTGGACCCTGCCAAGCTTGCCGATGCGTGGGGTGATGACAGCTATGACGAACTGTTCGAACCGTTAATTGCCGCGCTCGAAGCGTTAGAAAAAGCAGTGCCAATATTCGATGAGATGGTCGCAGAAATGCGGGCGAATTAACGTTGAACGGCCAGCTCTATTAACGAGATTGGGTCGGATGCAGCCAGTTATGCCAAGCCGCTTCCGACTCTAGGCATCGCGATATGAGTCAGGCATATCGCTTTAGCATCTCCTATCGGATGGTCACCCCAGCCAGTATTTGTGCTGGTTTTTATAGTTTTTCTTATTTGAGGGTGGACCAGAGCACCAACACAATTAATTGTGGAAGTCCGCTTTTGGCCGACTGTCGCCCTTCGCCAGGGGCAGAAATCGGCCACAAGCGGTCGTTCATGAGCGGCCATTTTCGACTGTGGATTCAACCGGTCGATGCAACAGATTGGCTAAATCGTTCAGCGGGCGTTTCGTAGTTTAGTGTTTTCCGAGGACGGCTGTTCAGCTGCCTTGCCACTTCATTGAGCGTGGCTTGCGAGTGCTCCGCCAGGTCGGTCCCTTTCGGGAAGTACTGCCTTAACAACCCGTTGGTGTTCTCATTCGATCCCCGTTGCCAGGGACGATGAGGGTCTGCCGATGTACACGCTGTCATCAGCAACCAAACCAGTTACACAGTGTTCTACCCACATCCCCACGTTTGGCTTCATTCACGATGTCGTCGAGTACCCGACCGACGGTACGCCCAAGATCAACCAACGGCGCTACTAGCTTGTTGCCGATTTCTTGCAGCTCTTTATAGCCCTTGACCAGGTCGTTGCCATCGCCCAGGCCGTGGGTTAGATCGTGAATAGCATTGTTTAACGTTTTTACGATTGTATTGTTCGGCCCGAAACAGCCGCCTTCCTGACCAATCTGTCCACTCATGCACTTGGTCAATTCTGCAACGGTGAGGCGCCCCGCCGTGCAACTTGCAAACGAAATCGGCTCTCCGCCCGTGGATGCAGCGCATTCGGCAGCCATGCGAAGCTCTGCATTCATCTGTGGCCCCGCGACGCAAAGCGCAAAATCGATCGCTCCTGTCGAGGTCGTACCACAGGACAATGCCTTACCAAGGTCACCAGGGATGATTTCACCGATGGCGCACTTCGCTGTCGCTTGAGTGTCACCATTTGCCGCAATAGCGCAGGCGAGGGATTTCTTGGCGGTAGGATCCATCGGGATACTGTCGTTCAAACAGGCCAGACGCTGCGCATCACTTTTTGAGGTTGCAATGCAGCGCGCCGTCTTTACGCCCTCGCTTTGTTCGGGAAGACAAGCCAGCACTTTGTCTTCCACACTATTGCTGGATTCGATGCATTTGATCGCTGAGGCCACCTCCGGGGGCAGGGTGTCATTGCATTTGAGCACGGCCTTCAATGCACTTTGCTCGCCGGTTGCGCACTTGTATTTCTCCTCGATCTTGGCCAGGTCTCCGTGGCCGCTGCATTTGGCTATTTCCGTCAGATCCGGACCCGCCGCTTTCAAGCAGTTTGCCTGTTCCACGACTTCCTTGAGCCGATCATCCTTGAGAAAGCAATTGGTTTTGTTCTGCTCGCCGCCAGCAGTGAAACAACTGAGTGTATTTAGCTCATCCGGAGTCAGGGACAACCTGGCAAAGCAGGTTTTGGCTTGCTCCTTATTGTCCTTGGATGCTGCGAGGTCCTGGCACGCCTTGAATGCCGTAACGAGTTCATCGGTGTTTTTGCTCAGCATTGCCAATCCTTCCTTGACCGGGCGTACCAAACCTTCTGTCGTCGTTCTGATCCGCTCAATTTCCTGGGTAACCATCACATCAATATTTGGCGGCCTTGGCACGATGTTCTGGCAGTGCCCGTCCCTCACACAACTCAACACGTCCGAGAAACGTCTGGGGATACTGCTCATCAAAGTCGGGTAGAGGGTGCAACTGTCCAAGTTCGCGGGGTCGTCACACAGCTTGTCCAGCAGTGTCATGACTTGCAGGCAGGCCGGCGACGCTCCGTTGTCGAGACATTGCACCCCGTTTAGCCTGTTGAACGTCGTTTGAAATAGTGGGTCCATGACGGTGCCAGTGCAGAGCTCGACATTTCCTGCCAGGCATTCACGAACCAGTTTCGAAGGAGGAATATTGAAATGCAACGGTACGCGAAGCCCGGTGCAGCTTGAGTCCAATAGGCATTTTGTAATACTTTTGTTGTCCAGAACCACACCCGAGCACGCGGCAAACTCATCCATTGGAAGGCCCAGCTCAAGGTCCTCACCGGTTGACGAAACTTTGGTTTTAACCTTGTCGAAGCATGACTTCACCCGTTCCTGTACTGGCGCTACCAAGTCCTGCATATCGAGAACTGAAATCGTCAGGGACGACTTCACCGTCCCTAATTGAGGTTTCACATCAAAGTCTGATGCCTGGCTCAAGATGCCCACGATACGGGGTGGTTGCTGAACTCTGCTGACTTCCACTTCACTTGAAATGCTGGCCAGGTAGGTATATTCGTACAGTCCACGTCTGCGCATCTGCAGAATGGCTTCATCAAGCGTTGACTTCTCCACGTTTGACGCTGCCGCGAGGTAGTAGTACTCGCCTTGTTTGATGGCTGAAAAATTCACTTCTGGATACAAGTTGCGGATGGCCGCAAGCTCGGCCTTCACCTCCTCAATATTGGTATAAATCTTCCTTTTTATAAGCGCTTTAAAATCTTGGCTGACGCCTGCGTACTGGGTCCTGGCATAACCTATGCCATTAAAGCTCGGCAGAGGTGTTCTCGCGATAAGTTGTGGCCACTTCTGTTTTTCGACGTGTAATTCATACACATAGAATTGACCTTCGAGTATGGTTGGATCGCCTGTTTTATCGAAGCCAAGGCATTTTAAAAGGGGGCTGAAATCAATGATCTTTCTTGCCCAGTACAGAGATTCATGGGCTTCGATTTCCGTAGCGTAGCTAGCAACGACAACCGAGTATGGAAATGTTGGACGCATGCCTGCAATGGATGAAGACTGCATGAGCTTTAGTGGAGGTGTAGGGAAGGCGACGATGGCGGCAGGGATGTCAGGATTCGTTTTTCTCAAACAGTCGAACCTAGTCCTAGCGTCCGCAAGTGTATTCCCGCCCATGAGCTGTGTGAAATGCCTGAGCTCTATCGGAATTTCGGCTCCAACATTAAATACGTTGTCTACACGGTGTGTTGTTTCGCTGGCTTTAGCAGAAACTGCAATGACAGCTATAACTAAAACCTTCGATAGGTAGCGAATCATCCATGTCTCCCTAGCGAGAGTGGGTGAACTGTATTCCAGACATTAGCTCACCGTTACTAGATCGCAAGGTTCCTGACTCTCTTTAAAGTCAAAGTCATGTAATAAGCATTTTATATAAAGGCTATTTTTTTTATATCGAACCATTCCTTGGTCGTAAAATTTTGCCATCTATTATTCGGTCAATAAATCCATTTGAGGGACGTCATAATGAGAAATCTGAATAGGGTTTTCGTTTTATTGATGGCTGTACAATATTTTGCGTTTTCGCCATTATCTCTGGCCGAATCATCCCCGACAGTAGAGTTTTCACCTAGCGTAGTCGCCATCCAGCCTGGAGAATCATGTCAAAAGGAGGCCGGTTCACTCAAGTGTCGATGGGACGGTGAATGTGCACCGGTCGGTAACACATGTCGCTCTTGCGGAACAGATCAACGATATTCTTATGACCTAGATAAATGCTACAGATGCTCAGACGGAAGCGCATTGATTAAAAACCAAAATGGTCAATTTGTGTGCCCTAACTGAGATTTTCAGGCTAGCTTAGCCACGGGCTTAAGCATGTTTAAGCGTACGGTTGTATATGGGCTATTTCTAGCTCTTCTACCTGCAATTTTATCTAGTCATGCAGGAAATGGCTTGCCTGTCATAGTGATAGAAATGCGAAGAACGTTTAATGCATCCGACTGCGCAACGGGCGAAGTATATATTGGAGGGCAACTTGTCGGGTTGTTTAGCACGTCCCCTAGCGGGTTTTATTCAAATCTAACCGGAGGGCAAGCTAGATTAGGTGTTATCAGCAAAAATGTGTCTAAGGATCCTTTGCCTCACCTGACAGGAATAGTTCCTGGACTCGTATTTAAAAGCGATACAGAAGGTGATAGCGTCTTCTATTTCACTGAATCTCGCGGATATACTATTTATGATAGGCCGCGCAAGTTGTCTAGGGTTATACCAAGTGATACATTTATAATTGGAACTTCGCTGGAGAATCGCGAATGCGGGATTTCATCTCCAGAGGAGTCTACTTACTATGCAGTGCAGGGTGATTATGCATCTTCCTCAATCACCATGAATAAGCTGCTTTACGAGGGGGGCGCTGCAGAAGAGAAAATTAGTCAGAGAGTGATAATTATATATACTGACGCTTCCGATGTGTTCGAGATCAAAAGCGAAAATGTGTCATTTAAACAGATTAGACCAATAAGAAGCGCGCAAAATATATCTAAGGGTGACTTGTGCTTATCCAAGACAGAAGATCTTTCAAATACAATAATTTCACTTGGCGCGCAGACATACCAGCGACACGATGATGTCTGGTTTTGTACCGAAGGCCCTTTGCTTTTGAAGGACTTTTCGACCTCAGCTATAGAGAAGCGCTCTGATCTTCGCTATATAGAGTTATATACATACGAATCGTGCGGGAACCTCCTAGGCTTACCGATGGTATGGCAAATTGTCGTTGAGAGAGACAGTTCTGGTCGTGGGGGGGCCATTTGGTACAGGTGCTCTGCTACAGAGCCTTGGCAACAAGTATCCAAGTTGAGCACAATTACATTCAAATGATGCAGAGGTTACCATGCAGGCGCATAATTTTCGGTTTTTGCAAAGACCTCTAGGTAGCGAGCTATCGGTGCTAGCATGCTTACTCTTGCTTGGAAGTCCTTCAAGTGCTTTAGGAGAATGTCAGAATGCAGCGGTACCGACATGCGATATGTATACCAAGTGTTTTGCAAAATATTGTAATTGCAAGGGCAGCGATGATGAATATTTTGAAACCTACGGCGCAAGCTACTGCAATGCTTTTCTCGGTGCAGCAAAATTCTCAGAGGTAGGTAAGGTGTGGCGGGATTCAACGTTGCGATGCCTTCAGGAAAGCATTGTTCCGCGCCTTAATCTAGATAATCCGACATCCTGCAATTGCAAAACAATGAAGGATTTTGCTTATCAGAGTCACGTAGCGTGCTACACCTCACCTGCAAACTCAATCTGTGACCTGCCAGCGGAGGATATCTACGAAATTTATAGCATCGTAAAGATTAAGGATGCGCTTACATCAGAAGGCTGGAAGCAAATGCATACTGTATCAGAAATTTGCAGCAAGACGTCTAAGGATGATGGGCGGCGAACGATCTGGAAAACCATTGAGTCAATTCTTTCTATTCGCTGAATATCTCCATGTGAGGGGTTAATGCTTTATCGTGTGCGTTATTAATAATAAACTTACTTACGTCGCGATCCCGCTTAAATAAAATGTATTAAGCTCAAGGCAGAAACACCTGGGCCAAAAATTCTCGCCAAAAGGATCTGATATTTTTCTGGTTTGCCGAGTCGCACCGTCAGTCCCCGATCTGATACCTTACAGAAGCTTAAGTTCTCAAGATAATGTATATAACATGCGACCCTAAGAGTTTTTTCAGGTTAAGTTAATTGAAGCTGGTCCGTACTACTGCTTTTGACCAATAGTAGGCATTCCTGAAGGGCCGCTATGGGTTGTGGATTCAACCGGTCGCGACAGGCAGAAAACGACCCAAAGCGGACGGTTGCTAAAAGTACTTTCTTGTCGGAGAAACGCTTACTGACACGTCGCCACTGAGCACATGTTGCATTGGCATCCAGGTACGCAGATCAACCAGCCGATAATTCAATTTATGACCGTGATCGCGCCGATTGCGATGGCCGCGATCAGCATCACCAGCACGGTGCCGAAGGTCCATTTCAGCGAGACCCGCTGGTTATCGCCATAGTCGATGTCCAGTAGCCCGCACAGTAGGTAAGTGGAAGCCACCAGCGGACTAAGCAGGTGCACTGGCTGGCCGATCAACGATGCGATGGCCATTTCGTAGGGGCCGATGCCGTAGTGGGCAGCGGTTTCGGCGAGGATGGGCAGCACGCCAAAATAGAACGCGTCGTTGGTCAGCACGTAGGTGAACGGCATGCTAAGCAGCGCCGTGATCACCGACATGCCGTGACCAGCCTGCTCTGGCAGGATGGCGATCAGGTTGTCGGAGATAGCCTCGATCATGCCGGTGCCGCCCATGATGCCGACGAAGATGCCCGCCGCAAAAATCAGCAAGGTTACGGCTAGCACGTTGTCGGCGTGACGACCGATGACTTCCTTCTGCTGTTTGAGAGTCGGGTAGTTGATGAGGCAACCTAGGCCGAAGGCGACCATGAACAGGATCGGCAGCGGCATCAGGCTGAGCATCATCGAGCTGATGAGGGCGACCGTCAGGACCACGTTGAACAGAAATTTCGGATCACTCAGGCGAACGTGCGCGTAGCCTTCGAGCACTTTGTCCTCGCTGACGCTGACAATGCCCAATCGGCGGTATTCCATTCGACCTAGCCACCAGGCGGCAAAAATCACCCACACACCGCCTGCGATCATGATTGGAACCATCTGTAAAAACAGCTCGGTGATGTCGACGTGCATAGCACTGGCCGCTCGCGAGAACGGGCCGGCCCACGGCAGGATGTTCATTACTCCAATGGCCAGCAGCAGCACGGTTGCCATGACCTGTAAACGAATGCCGGTCAGACGGTACAGCGGCAAAAACGCCGCCGTGGCAATGATGTAAGTGGTCGCGCCGTCGCCGTCCAGTCCAACGCACAACCCCAGCACGGCGGTGCCGACGACGATCTTGCGCGGGTCGCCCTTGACCAGCCGCAGCAGCACCTTAATCAGCGGGCTGAACAGACCGGCGTCGGTCATCATGCAGAAATACAGGATTGCGAAGGTCAGCATGATGCCGGTGGGAGCGAGCATCTTCACTCCGTCGTACATCATGCTCCCCAGCTTCGGGGCGAAGCCAGCCAGGCAGCCGAAAACAATGGGCACCAGCAGCAGCGCCACCAGCGGTGAAAGGCGCTTGCTCATGATCAGGTACATGAAGCAGGCGATCATGGCGTAGCTCAGAAAAATCAACATAGGCATCCCTTTTATTAGTTTTGTAAGGGCGCGAGCGCAGCTAGGCTCGCTTTCTTCAGGCCGAACGAAGCCCGTGCACCTAGCGCACAGGGTCAGCGGATTACAGGTCTAGCGGTGCGAGAACATCGGCTGACCGCTATGGGGCAGGTCGGCGACCAAGATGGAACCGGTGGAGGAGTCGGTGATGAACAATTGCCGATTGCCCTCGCCACCGAAGGCCAGGTTGGTCAGGGTGCGGCCCTCGGTGCACGAGCGTATGCGGTACAGCGGCACGGCGTGAGGGTCGAACACCCAGACGCAGCCGTTACCGGCATCGCACACATACAGATTGCCTTCGCTGTCCAGTGCCATGCCATCGGCGCCACTGACGCCCCCGGCCATGGCCGTGAAAATCCCCACCTTGCTGGTGCCGCCGTCGCTCTGGATCGGCAGGCGCCAAACTGCGTTGCCCCGGGTCATCGCCACGAACAGCGCGTTCTGCGCCAGGTCCATGACCAGGCCGTTGGGGCTCGGGCCGTTGTCGATCAGGCGCGTGAGGGTCTGCTTTGCCAGGTCATAGGCATAGACGCGACCGGTCGGGTCCTGCTGGCCGGTCTGGCCCTGATCGGTGAAGTACAGCTTGCCACTGGCATCGAAAAACAGGTCGTTGACGCCCTTGAAGCCTTCGCTGCGGCTGTGGGTGAGGAAAGGGGTCACCGCTCCGGTGTGCGGATCGAGGGTTAGAATCCCTTGCTTGTAATCGGCGATGAAAACCCTCCCGTCGCGGTGGATTTTCAAACCGTTGGGCCAGCCATCGAATTCGGCGATCAGGGTCCAGCGGCCCTTAGGATCGATGCGCAGGATGCGGCCGTAGGGGATATCGGTGACGTAGAGGTTGCCGGCCCGGTCGAAAGACGGCCCTTCAAGAAAACTTTTGACCTTCTGCCCGGGCTTGTTGGCGCGTACCCAGTCGGAGTCGCCGTCTTTCCAGAATGCTTCGGGCAGCGTGGTGAACACGCGGGTCGGCAAATCGCCAGGCGGGGCGTAAAGGCTCACAGGATCAGCTCCTACGGGGGCGAACGGGAAGCACCGATTTTGCCGGTGACAAGGCCTTTCCGCCAAGTTGTTATTGTTCTATCCAACAGAACGCTGTGTTTACTGATAGAACAAGGTTCGACTTTATTTTTTCAGCTGTCAACCCGCCAGGTTTTTCTGTTTTTCATTTCGCGATTCCTGCTGAACGCTCCCAACCGATCACGAAAGGTCTTGGAATGGCTCTTGATGAGTGGCGTTGACAGTGGGATTTAATCGGCCCATGATTAATTCAGAACATTGTTCTGCTAGACAGAACGGTTGCATTTCAACACCCGGAGACCGGCGATGAACCCTAATAACAACGTAGACATCCTGATCAGCGAGGTCGGCCCCCGTGATGGCCTGCAAAGCGTCAGCGCGACCATGCCCACTGCGCTCAAGCTTCAGTGGCTGACGGCCTTGGCCGACGCGGGATTGAAAGAGATCGAGGTCGGCTCCTTCGTGTCTCCCAAACTGCTGCCGCAAATGGCCGATGCCGCTGAGCTGGTGGCGCACATGCGTCAGCGTTCGGACGTCTTCGTCACCGCGCTGGTGCCGAACCTCAAGGGCGCCGAAGCGGCATTCAACGCGGGCGTGCAGAAAATCACCCTGCCGATTTCCGTCAGCGAACCGCACTCGCTGGCCAACATCCGCAAAACCCATCAGCAGGTGTACGACGAAGTGCGCGCGGTCATGGCACTGCGCAACGAGCGCTTCTCCCAGGTTGAGGTCGAGGCCGGGCTGTCGACGGTGTTTGGTTGCACGATTCAGGGCGAGGTGCCCGAAGACGACGTGCTACGCATGGCCTTGGCCATGGTCGAGCTGGGCGTCGATGAAGTGGGGCTCGCCGACACCGTGGGGTACGCAAATCCGGCCCAGGTGCGTCGTGTGTTCACCCGTCTGCGCAATGAGATCGGCAACAAGGCCGGCAGCGCGCATTTCCACAACACCCGCGGGCAGGGTCTGGCCAATGTGGTCGCGGCGCTGGACGTCGGCGTCACCACCATCGATGCCTCCCAGGGCGGCATCGGCGGCTGCCCGTATGCGCCGGGGGCGTCAGGCAATATCGTGACCGAGGATCTGGTTTATCTCCTTGAATCCATGGGCCTGCGCACCGGCGTGGACATCGACAAGCTGGTGGCCGCTCGCGCCTGGCTGAAACAGGGCCTGCCGGGAGAGCCGCTGTACGGCTTCATTCCTGACGCAGGCGTCGGCAAGAATTTCCATTACGCTGGAGGTGCACGATGAGCCTGCTCAATCAGAACCTTCAAGCGCTGCCGCTGGCCGGCGTGCGTGTGGTCGAGTTCGTGCACATGGTCATGGGCCCGACCTGCGGGCTGGTGCTGGCCGACCTGGGTGCCGAGGTAATCAAGGTCGAGCCAACCCCGGAAGGCGACAATACCCGCCGCCTGACCGGTTCCGGCGCGGGCTACTGGATGACCTACAACCGCAACAAGAAAAGCTTCGCGGTCGACATCAAGACCGAGGAAGGCATGACCGCGGTGCGCAAGCTGATTGAAAGCGCCGACGTGGTCACCGAGAACTTCCGCCCCGGCGCCATGGAAAAGCTCGGCCTGGGCTACGAGCAGGTCAAGGCGATCAAGCCGGACATCATTTACAGCTCGATGAAAGGCTTTCTGCCGGGGCCGTATGAACACCGCACCGCGCTGGACGAGGTGGTGCAGATGATGACGGGCCTGGCGTACATGACTGGCCCGGAAGGTCGCCCGCTGCGCGCCGGTGCCTCGGTCAATGACGTCATGGGGGGCATGTTCAGCGCCATCTCGATCCTGGCCGCGCTGTGGCAGCGCAAGACCACCGGGGAAGGGCAGTTCGTGCAGACCGGTCTGTTCGAGAACTCGGCGTTTCTGGTGGGGCAGCACATGATGCAGATGGCGACCACCGGCAAACCCGCCGCGCCGATGCCCAGCCGTTTGTCGGCCTGGGCCATCTATGACGTGTTCAACACCCTAGGCGATGAGCAGGTGTTCATGGGCGTTGTGAGCGACGGCCAGTGGGTCAATTTTTGCGAGAGTTTTGGCTTCGCAGAGCTGGGGCGTGACCCTGAACTTGCGAAAAACACCCAGCGCGTGCAGGCCCGGGTGAAGATTCTGCCGCAGGTCCGCGAGCGTCTGGCGCAGATGAGCAAGCAGGAGGTCATGGACCTGTGCGAGCGGACCGGTCTGCCGTTTTCGCCTATCCAGCGTCCTCAGGACCTGTTCGAGGACCGGCACCTGAACGAGTCGGGTGGCTTGGCCCATCTGGCGCTGGAGAATGGCGACGCGGTCACAGTGCCAATGCTGCCGTTCGAGATGAATGGTCGTCGCTTCGATACCCGCCTCAATGTGCCGCAGTTGGGCAGTCACTCTGCCGAGCTGCTCGAAGAAATGGGCTACGCATCGGGTGACATCGAGGCGTTGCGCGGGCGTGGCATCGTCCGCTGATACCGCTGGAAGGGATTCCTGATTCCTGTCGCTGACGGACATTCCCGCCGTCAGCCTTATAAAAATAATGCTGAGGAAACCCGTCATGGCCATCGTCACGACACCCCCGCACAGCAGCGACATTAGCAGCGTGCGCTCTCTGGATGCCGAGCAGACCCGCGTCCTGCATAAGGCCGCCTGGCGCTTGATCCCCTTGCTCGCGCTGGCGTATTTCTTCAATTACCTGGACCGTACGAGCGTCGGCTACGCCGCGTTGCAAATGACCGAGCAACTGGGCCTGACCGCCACGCAGTTTGGCCTGGGCGCGGGCATCATGTTCTTCGGCTACTGCCTGTGCGAAGTACCGAGCAACCTGGCGATGTACCGTTTCGGCGCCCGTTTGTGGATGGCGCGGATCATGATCACCTGGGGCCTGGCCGCTGCCGCCACCGCGATGATCGTCGGGCCGTACAGCTTCTATATTGTGCGCCTAATCCTCGGCATCGCCGAAGCCGGCTTCTTTCCCGGCGTGATCTTCTTCCTCACCCTGTGGTTCCCGGCCCAGTACCGCACGCGGGTGTTGGCCTGGTTTACCGTGGCCACGCCGATCTCGTTTCTGGTAGGCGGGCCGCTGTCGATCTGGCTGTTGCAGATGCACGGCTTGCTCGGGCTTGCGGGCTGGCAGTGGATGTTTCTCATCGAGGGGGTACCAGCGTGCATCCTCGGCCTGATCACCTTGAAGGTGCTGAGCAACCACCCGGCCGAGGCCAAATGGCTGACCGCCGAAGAGCGCGATGTGCTAACCGGCATGCTGGCTGAAGAACAGACAAAAGGGCAGCACAGTCACGGCTTCAAGGCTGCGCTGAAAGACCCGCGCGTGTGGATTCTCAGTTCGATCACCTTCAGCTTCACTCTGGGCTCTTATGGCATTGGCATCTGGTTGCCGCAGATGCTTAAGGCCCATGGCGTTGAAGTCAGTATGATCGGCTGGGTGGCGGCCATTCCGTACTTCTTTGCCACCGTAGCGCTCCTGATCTGGGCCAAACATGTGGACCGCACTGGCAAAGGCATTTTCAACCTGACCGTGGCCATGCTGCTGGCAGGCTTTGCGTTAATTCTGGCGCTGCGAATGGATGCACTGATTCCTGCACTGGCAGGGATCACTTTAGCTCTGATCGGCACGATCGCTGGCAAGACAATTTTCTACACCCTGCCGGGCAAGTTCCTGCGCGGGCAAGCCGCAGCGGGTGGAATCGCACTGATCAATTCCATTGGCGCTTTTGGTGGGTTCGTTGGGCCGTACCTGATGGGCTTTTTGAAGGACTACACAGGTTCGTTCACCGCTGGGCTGATGGTCATGGGCTGTATCATGTTCATCGCCGCAGGAATGGTGGTATCGCTTCGTTTTTTCCTGCGCGAATAGTGAGCAGCGGCTGAATTTTTTCAGAAGGGATCGGGCGGCTCTGATATTGTCTTGCGGGGACATGTCTTGCGGTTGGTGGGGTGATTTGCGAATCATCCGCCGCCTGCAAGCGACGAATCGACAATGAGTGTCTATGACTACCGAATCTGAAAAAAACCTTTCCGACCCGGCCGCCAATGCTGAAGGCGGGGTGGCGGCCGTAGACCGCGCATTTGCCATTCTGTCGGCCTTCAACATCGAGCAGGACTGCCTGACCCTTGCCGAGATCGCGCGGCGTACCGGGCTGTATAAAAGCACGATTCTGCGCCTGATCGCCTCGCTGGAAAAGGCTGGGTTCGTCCGTCGCCTGAGCGATGGTCGCTACTCGGTCGGGCCTGAGCCTCTGCGGTTGTCCCAGCTGTACCAGACCTCGTTCCGACTGCGCGACGTGATTCATCCGCTGCTGGAGTCGATCACTGAAGAAAGCGGCGAAACCTCTTCTTTTTATGTGCTGGAGAACGGCAGTCGCGTCGTCTTGTTTCGGGTCGAGCCCAAGCGTGCCGTGCGGGTGTCGGTGTTAGAGGGCGCACGCTTTCCGTTGCAGGCCGGGGCATCAGGCAAGATCCTTCGGGCATTCGCGCGCGATGCAGAGCCTGCGTTGGCTGAGGTCCGGGAGCGCTTCTGGGCCTGTTCCTTCGGCGAGCGGGACCCGGAAACTACCGCCGTGTCAGTGCCGGTGTTCGCCATGGGCCATGAGTTGAAAGGGGCACTGACCTTGTCCGGTCCATCTGAGCGTCTGCTGAAAGAGCACGTCGAACATGCTGCGACGATTCTATTGAAAAATGCAGCCATCGCCAGCAATGCGCTAGGCGGTAGTGACCGAGAGCTACGTGCGGCTCTGGCACTCTTGTCCGAATCGATGACACGGCGCTAACCGGCGAACGACCGCTGTTGGCCGATAATTGCCTGTCGTAACGGTTGGACCCAATCTGCTTTTCATGCTTAGCTATGCGTGTTGCGGTTTCCATGTAAGCAAAGTATGCAGACAGGCCAGGCGCGATGATGGGAGTGTCTTGTTACCTAGTCACTGACCGCCACGTCACCAGTCCATCCAGGTCATGGTCGGACTTCAGGTATTTGAGCATGTTTTGCGCCTCGGCCTTTTCTTCAAACGGGCCTGCGAAAACGTGGGGCGCTTCATCGAGAATTGTTGGTATGTCGATTAGCGTCATCTGTGCAGCCATCCGTTCAAATTCCTCATCGGTATGGGCAGTAATGCGTGCTACCCAGCCGCTGCGATTTCTCAGGGCGATAGGCTCCACTTCCGCTTCGCAGCGCTTACATCGTGAGGCTGCAGCTTTGATGGCTTGGGTGCAGGCAGGGCAGGGGCGCAGATCTTCGTGCACTAGAGCGTCAACACCGGTCTTTGCCAACCGTGGCATTAACAACACGGCGATCAGGGCTACGCCGGGAAGGAAAAGCCCGATTGCAAACCATCTTGGCCCTGATCGCCCGCGTGTACTCGCAACGTAAGCGGTCACGACCGTGAGAATGAGCCAGAGGGGGAGTGGGACGCCCATTGAACTTCCTTGTTTTGAAATTTGAGTGATAACCCCGCTGACCGGGCTCATCAAAATATCTACTCTTTGTCAGCAACGCCACCAATAGAGAACAAAGGCTGCAATCGACCCGTTGCGGTCATTCATCCCTGAGCCTTTCCCGCGCCATCTTCAGAATGTCGGCGTAGCTTCCTTCCATTGGAAGGTTCAAGTGTTTTTCAAACACGCAGCAAAGGTTCCAGAGAGCCCGCTCCTCAGCTTGGTCTTCGATGGATAGGGTATCGGTATCACTGAAACGACGGACAAATTCAAACAATACGACCGCTTCATCCGGTGTGAGGCTGATGGAAAGGGCATTTTCGAGGGAAGGGAGCATCAGATAACTCTCGGGATTGCATTATAAAAAATGCTTAACAATGTGCTTATGACGCCATATTGCGCAACCTACATGTCCGCTTCTGGCCGAAAGCGGTCCCCGACTCACAGGCCGGTGCTTTGGAGGAATGACCGCTTTTGCGTTACAAAAAGTGCACAGCGGGTCAAGTGTGACCTGTAGCATCTTGTTAGATTTTTCTGTCACTAACGCTTCTTTTATATTTTTCGAGAAGATGTTTGTCATTTGCTTTCGCATATAATCGTCTTATAGCGTCGTCCGTAATAGAGGTTTTCCCACACTTCGTTCCGTACAACCCATAGGGCACGACCGCTTGTTTCTGCTCAAAGTCGCGAAGGATTAAACGTGTTTTTTCTAAAGCACTCAAATATTTTCCAGCAATCGCGACAAGATCACGCGATCTTATATCTGAGATTATGTATCGGTGGATAACGCGATTTCTCAAGTTGTAGAGCTCGTTCAAACTATCGAAAGTGTCCACATCAATAACTTGGAATTTTAAAGCATCATCGAAGACTTTTCTCTCCATTATGCCCTTTTCACCATCTGCCTGGAAAAGGTATCTGATTTCGATATTGTCTGTCTTCTCCTCCAGTTGTTTTGCAATTACCAAACTCAACCTTAAATGTGCATCTATTTGATTTGCTGTAATCGCAATGATCTCAATGAATGCCATAGCGTCAATTGCTGAGTAAAGAAGATCATATGATGCTGCAAGAGATCCTGTAAATCGATCAAACTTATCGAGGTCTGCAGCCAGTTTACGATCACTCTCGGGGACTATCACAACCGAATTCAGAATTCTATTCACGATTGCAAGCTGTTCGGCAATCCTCTTGTCGCCTTCAAGGCTTACATCGTAGATATACTTACCTATCAATGCTTGATCATAATAAGCGCCGAAAAACAGATGTGCGCAAAACTCGGAGTTATCTTCCCTTGACTCGTTCCAGCTTAGTTCTCTGACTCCGTTGGGATTGGCTTTGGCAATTCTGGGAGCAAGTTCGCTCAGCGGATAGCAACTCAGCTGAAAGCAGCCTAACGGGTCTTCATAAGGTTGAAACCCGTAAGGCGACTTCTCTTCATAGTCGCTAAAGCCTGAATTTAGGTACTGCCAATCGATTGGAACTTGAATTAAAAGTATCCCGTTGGGCTCAGTCCAGTGTTTCATACATGCCTGCCATATCGCATTTTAGTCGGTCCAAAATAACAAACTTAACAGTTGGGGGACAGAAAGTTCCCGGTTCTTTCGGGCACTTGTGTCGCATGGCATGTGCGCTTTTGGCCGTTACCAGCTAGTCCTTTTCCATCGTTCTCAGGCGCGCTAAGCCCTGTTGGATAAAGCCGGCATTTTCGCCAATTCGATCCAGGGCAGTCCGGGCGTTGTCACCGGCGACAGCGAAGCCTTGCTGTTCTGCCACGAGCGTCAGTTCCATGATCGCTGCTTCCAGGGCTTGCTGGTTTTCGTAGATTCTTTCAAGAACGACAGAGAGGGAATACTCGCTGGCCATGACTTCGACTCCATTCGGAAAGTTGGAAGCATAGCAGCGTATCTGGAAGGGCAATTTCAGGTCGAGGGCGGGGAAAGGGTAATTTTGGTAAGGCGATGCGGCGAAGGGGCTGTAGCCCTTATAAACCGTAGCTTTGGCGTATTACCTCAAAGGGTAATATTTGGTAAGGCTGGAGGTAATATTTTGCCAAGTGACTGATTTTAAAGGGTTTTGTAAAGCAGGGGGATTACTAGGGCCAAAGGTAATTTTCTAACCTATTCCTTACCCTATTATTACCTTTGTATAAGTTACTTAAGTCATTGAGTTTATTGAGTTATTTTGCCGCCTAAAAAGAAAATTACCAAAATTACCTTTTTCCCATGGGTCAACCTAAAACCGGGTATTGCAGGGAGAAAGGGGAGCTTGGCCGGCGCTCCCAAGCAATTTGTGTAACTGTCACCAGTCCCGCCTGACGCTACCTCGATACTGCTGGAGGCCTTGAAAATAGTGGGAGCGGGTGAAGGGGAGCGAACCCTCGGTATCAGCTTGGGAAGCTTCCGACAAAGCGTGAAAGTACGGCAGCGATAGTGCTCGTGATTGGAGCTGAAAACGGTTGCTTAAATTTTGCTACAACAGGCGGAAGGAAGAAGTAGGCGGGATGGAAGCAAGTGTTGGTGGTACGGAAGTGGTACGGGCGGTTCGGAACAGGTCTATGGGCCTTTGTTTATTAGGGTGGGGCGATTAGTAAGTCCGATCCATCATGGTGACAATACGTCCCCAGGGATGGGTAACTGAGTGGTGAAGCAACTGCGTTTCGGTCCCAACCAAATGGGGCACTACCGAAATTCAAGATTTTTCGATTTTAAGAAACGGATTATCGAGTGGCATCAATTCAAAAAATAGCTTGGGATCCTCAACCAAGTAGCCCTTCAATGTGGTTCTCTTCCTAGGGCCTTGCACTTGGCATGTCCAGATATTCAGACCATTGTCTCGCTTCCTGTGAACCTTCAGCTTCTCGAACTGCTTTTGCACCCAACGCCATTGCTCCATCTCCTGATCTGAGCCCCACGAAACGCCTGGAAACTCCTGCGCATAGCGTTGGAAGAGGCCAGGTGTTACCAAAAATACGCTGCAACCCACCGTGTGGATTTTAGCCTTGCTGTCATTGATGATCAACTTGTGGCTTTGGATACCTTCCTTGACCCAATCCAGAAATACCTGACCAGGGTTATCCGGAAGGGGAGTTGAGATTTCGAGAGCACTTGCGGGCGGTGCATCACTGGCCTCAGGCTCTTCCAACTCGAACATGTCCAGCAGCGTGCCGAGGTAATCGACATCCTCTAGCACCATGGGATCCGGCTGCGGTTGGCTTTGACCTGATCTTGTACTGACTGTCTCGAGCGCTGGTGTTGGTACCGGGGTGTCGGTTAAGTGGTCATGGGCCGCAATGCTTATCGTTCCGCTAAAAGTCTCAGGCCGGTCTTCATTCCCCCAAATCAGTGCCGGTTGAAGGCGCAGAAAGGTGAAACTCTGCTGCCAGTTGCCCTGAGTCACCAGCGCGGTCCAGATGGCTTTGCCTTCCGGCGTGGATTCAACCAATCCATGCGATTGCAGTTCGTCGAATACCGCGATGTTGGATGAAGGAATACCTTCAATCGATTGCGACAGCAGGTAGGCTCGCAGCTTATCCGTGACCGCCTTGCTGACGAGCCATAGGGCGTCCTGGGTCAGCCATCCCGCGGCACCCGGCTGGTTGAGTTTCAGCTCGTGCTGAACCAGATGACGCAGTCCGCTGATCAAGTGATGTTGCAGCGAATGAATCGGCGCTTGCAGCGCCTTGTTCGGGTTGCCACCGATGTTCTGTGCGGTGGAGACCCGGTCGGCTTGAATCACCAATTCGCCCAGCACGCCGGCACGTTCGTACTGACCGGCCAGGACATACAGCAAGCTGGCCCACAGCGACGGAAATCCACTGAGCCAATCGAGGATCGGGCGGTCGAGAATCTGGGTGTAGAGCAAACCGGTTGCGGCGCCGTGCAGGTGATAGTCGCGACCTTTGACATAGCGAAAACGGTAGGGCTGATCCAGGGGGCCGTGCCAAGGATGCCAAAGGCGGCCATCCTGACGCTCGACCTGCAGGTCCACGGCGATCTTGCCGATGTCATGCAGCAGAGCGCCATAAGCAATACCCGCCGACCAGGCATCGGTCTGGGCGGCTTGGTCTTCGGGCGCAGCGCCGGTGGGAAGCAGATACGACTGGCGCAGTTTCAAACTACAGGCGACCAGTTCAAGGCCATGGTCGAGCATGCCGCCGAGATACGCATGGTGGTGCGTTTCGCTGGCCGGGAGTTGCTGGACCTGTTCGGCGTAGCGATGGATCGGATTTAAATAGAGTTGAGTGAATTGGGCGTGGGAGAGGGCGGTGTACTGCCAGATGCGATCGAGCAACTGGCGGCGGTGCTCCGCGGCTAACAGGGTGTGGGGTGATTCGATGGGCAGGTAGCCTTCGGTAACGCTTATAGTTAGTGGCGGAGAGGGTTTTGGCCGTTTGTGGCGAAACAGATTGAACATGCTGACCTCCGGCAGGTGGCGGGGCCAGTGGCCTTTTAGCCTTTTCGCTTTTCGGGTAGCGCTCTTACCCTTGAGGCCCCATTCCCTTCCAACCCTTACCCGTCCTTTTGGCTCTTGTCCCTTTGTGCGGCAATCGGAATATCGATTTCTCCTGGTGCCGTTTTGTTGGCGGCGCGAGGCTAGTACGGAAAAGGGAAGAGTCGGTACACTGCGGTGCATATTTTTTGGGTCTTGCCATGAACCTCACTGACGCCACGCTCGTGCTGCTGCTCGCGGCACGTATCCATGGGACCGACGAAGCCGTCAGGGCCTCAGCGAAGAGCGTGGTCAAGAAGTTGCCACGCAGTAAACGCGATCTGATCTACAAAGTGATCGACAGCCGTAGTCCGCTCGACCTGGTGGATTTTCTGGCGCAGAACCTGGATACGGAATGACATGCTGCGGGGCTGCCCATCTGTTGTTCTTCGCGTCAGAGTCCCGCATTGCCACTTATACCCTAAAGATACATAGCTCTTGTTGAGAGTAGGGGTAAGTGGCCAACAGACCTAAGTAACTGGGGCTTCTGTCCGCCAATGCATTACGATGTATGGATACATCGTAATGCATCGAAACATGAATCCGTCGACTTCAGTCACCAAGAACTTTTCGGATTGCGCGGGCAAAACCCACCTCGAACATTGTTCGGCCGCGCTGATTGACGATTTCCCCGTGACTACCCTCTTGAAAACCTCGCTCCTCAGGTAGTAACCAGTAGGCATCGAGTTACTCCAGTCAATAAAGATGGCGACTCAGTTTATATGATGCACTTGCTAGTTTGGTATAGGTTCAAAATTGTGTTGAGTGCGCACACAACTTAATGCGAGCGATTAAGTGCCACAACATTTTTTGAATTTTTTATCGGAACCACACGGGCAACGATCATTTCGCCCAATCTTTTTCTTGTCTGAGGTGATTGACTTCTGTTGAGGCGTTATAAATTCAGTTGCGTTCACTTCACGCTTTACAAGTGTCGATGTCTGGAAGAAATTCCAAATTGAGTTTTCTTGCTCGTAATGGTTCTTTATTTCTTGCGTCCAGTTCTCGCAAGGCATGAGAATAAAATCTTCTGAGCAATCCTCATGATATTTAGGTGCGTTGATTGCAATGCCGACTATGGTTTTTAATTCAGGGAAAGCGTTCTTTGCAGCGCCACAGGCAATCTCTAAAATTCTTTGCTTTTTGTCTCTGTAATCTTTCTGCTCTAATAGCGCCTGGCTAACTTTCAATTGTAGAAATACATACGCGGTTCCGTCATGGTAGGACGGCATTACGGTGACCTTTCTGGCTAAGCCTCCCAAAGACTCAGGAAAGTCTTCTACTGATTTGAACATTGTGTCCGCTAGGGTTCGACGGATAAAGCGAGGCTCTTTTACCATTTCGAATATTGCACTTTGTCCGCGCAATAAATCCGCATTACCTCTGAGTGTTCCATCTATCGAGTTCTGGCATGTACGCTGGATCATTTCATCCCAGGCATATGATATTTGTGACGCTTTTTTGGTCTCTAGATAGACATCGCTATCAGAGAAATCCTTCCAGTCGCCTTCATGAATCATTAAGCCCGTGAGATTGTTTTCAGTAACTCCTATAAAATGTTGGTTTTGCTCGTTAATATTTAGAAGATAGTGTGCTAGCAAGTCCTCTTCCCCGCAATAAGACAGCAGGCTCAAGGAATTGATAGCTTTGATTTTTGCATCAAGATATGAAGAAAAATCGATAACGGTGTCTAGTTCGTTTAACAAAATCGGGAGGTTGTGACTATCGAATACGTGTACTGGTTTATCTTTGTCCAAGTTAATCATGAATGGCAGGCTGGGGACCGCCGAGGTAGCTGAGGCGGATGAATAAGAAACTCCCAAACTACCATAAATATTGTCTTCGGATTGTTTTAAACAGGCTTCTTTGGCGCCGTGTGCGACAACTATCTTGTGCACTATCATCGAATCCCGATCAATATTTAGTGGGAATGGTATAGTGCATTTCCCATCTGCATAAATCTGCCGCCCGCTTTTGATATATCGTTCTGCGCCATGCGCTGTGTTAATTTGTTTATCGATTACATTTTTCTTCCATCGATCCCAAAGAACTTGAGGGTCTTTCTCTGAGGTCAGCGGGATTCGGTTGTCGCGATCGAAGAAAATAAAAACATGATTTCCGAACACTGCCAACAAATCACATAGCTCGTGTTTGTCGTCTTTGTAGGGGTTTGGGTAGGTCCAAAGCTTAAGGAAAGAGCGCTCGCAGTACTCAGAAAGAATACGCTCACTTTCTGTTACGCCCATGTTTTTTTTTGATGTCATGACTGTTCCGGTGAAAAAGATTTACTTTGGCTAAAAGGCAATGTGTTGCGCTTTGCTATAGAGCTATTGAAGAAGATCAATGTTCAATAAGCTCTTCGCAAAGCGATCTAGAAATTTTCTGGCCTCCCGTAATCCTTCAGTCAACTCATTCTCACTTACTTCATGAGCGCGGTGGATGATTCCATCCCGACGGCCTATTAGCGCACTAATCCTGTCACGGTGAGGTAAACGCTGGGGAGGCGTTAGGGCGCCGATACGCTGTAACGCGTCTTGGAAGGCACGTAACGCTTCCCTAGGGCCGAGGGTCTCTGTGCCGTTTTCTTTGAACGGCGATAACGCCAAATCTTCGCGCCGCTCGAACAATCCGTAGAGAAACATCTCTACAGCATGGACTGTGGCGATTGCCGCGAGACGTCGGTTATTTGATCCGCCTTCATGTTGCAACTCTTCTGCCTTACGGAAGAAATCTCGAGCCATTAGTAGAAAGCCGTCTACTTGGGCAAGCATTTGGTTGCGATTGGCTAGATAATCGAGCACAACCCCTGCGGTGAATCCCTCAGACCAAGGATCTACTTCCCAATTACCACTCTCATCTTGCTGAGAGATTAACCAAGTATCTCCCGACTCAAGCAAATGAGGTACGTCCGCAACCAAAGAGGATCTACGAATCGCTTCCAAGACGAGCACGGTGCTCATCAGGTCAGGCTCGTTCACATCTTCTTCTCGCGGAAAGGCTCCATTGGGAAGAACTTTCGATAGCAGCCATGTGACAGCCTGGTCCACAACTATATGGTAGCGGTCGTCTCCCAGCCGCTGTAACGCGACCACAGCGAGCGCAGTAGCTCGGATGCTCTGCGGTTGAGCGTTGTCGTTGCCAGCTGTCCAGCCCCGACCCTGAGATTGCCGCTTTGCCAGCCAGCTTGTGAGGACTGATATCTCTCTTTGCAGTCTTCCCACCAGCGCTCGGCTTCGGCTAACTCTCCACAGATAAAAGCCGATTTTCTCAATTAGGTCCTCTGGGGCTTGCTCCTCTCCTCTGCCAAGCTCCATCATCTCTTGAGCGGATCGATCTACTGTCGCATCCAGTCTGGTTTTCTCAGTTGCGGAGCCATAGAGGCTAAGAAACCAGGTGTAGGACATACTCCATGTCGATGGTAGATCATCGTTCTCATCGTTTGTCTGGATAACTTTTAGCAGTGCATTACGACCTTCGGGGGTTCTAGGTTCTATGCCCACCAGAGGAAATAATTCTGGAGTCGGGAACTCAAGTAAACGCGAAGGTAAGAGGGCCATGGCCTTTTCAAAAGACGGAGGGTAAGTAGCCAACTCTTCGAGTAATGCTGCTGTCTCACCCCGACGGCGATCACGTTTTGCTTCCGTGAACTCAGCAGCAACTATCGCCACGGGACGTTCAGCGCGTTCGGCTGTGCCGGTGGCTATAAGCTCCTCAGGGAGGTTGCCATCCTTGATAGCCCAATGGGTTCTGTGCCTCTCGAACTGTCGGATGTCGAGCTGTTCAGCGATTGCGAGCACGGAGGAGCGCTCTAGGAACGCGTGCTGCTCATCTAGCTCAAAGTCAAAGGTTAACTCAGATCCTCGACGGGAGATGTTCCTGGCTCGGCCATGGCGAATAACCCGATCATGTGCTCCACCAGCACCGACCTCGTACATGAGGAGCATGGGAATGTTCTCTAGAGCCCGAATCGTTTCCGGGCGCGCAAGATCGACGTTCGCAGCCTCATCCCCGCTGTATTCCTTGAACCTGACAATTGGGAAGGAGTATGGAGGTGTTTCCCACATCTCATTGTGGCCAGCGACCAATAAATTAAACATCCATGTACCTCGATCACTGCATAAATTCGAGAAGAATCCGCTCAGCAAAAAGTAGAGATAGTCTCCACGCGATCTGTATTACAGATGTGCCGAATGCTTAGCCTGGTGGGTGTCGCGCCAGAAAGAAAACACAAGCCCTCAGGACACATTACGGAGTCATTTGTACGGTGTCCACAGTTACCTTCTAAGCGATTTCTACTGGTTCTTGGAAGGCAGCTATGGGAGGTTTCGGCCGTTCATGGCTACGATGCATGCCGGTCAAATCCGATGCACATGACCAACCAGGTCGTCTGCAAAATGGGGGGGCAAGTAGCTGCTGCTACTCAGAAAGGACTGACTCGCATTATCCGCGAGCATTTTTCACCATAATGGCTATGCATCGGAATGCTCCCCCAACGACATACGATGCAAATTTAGGGTATATCCTTATGAAATAATTGCCCAAAAAAAGCCCCTTTGGTGAGGGGCTTGCTTAGCAGATGTCTCAAAAATGCTCTAACTATGTATTTGAGCTGGGGGAAATAAGCAGTGCGGGGCTTTTTTCTGAGCGCAGAAAAAAGGGCTCAACTCGCGTTGGGCCCTGTGAAACGTTTGCAGTGGTGAGGTAACAATTAAGCTCCGTCGTTCATGCATAGTGAGTCATCCAAGACCGCTTGCTTCAGTTGCTGCTCCAGGCGGAGAACATACTCCGAGGCGCTTCGGGCGTGACCACTGGCGCGAAAGATCGCACGCTTGTCAGCCTTGAGCAGGCCGAGCCAGGAGTCGATGTAGCCCTCGTGCCGCAGCTCTCCCTGTATACCGGTGTAGGCACATAAAAAAGCAGCGCCCATTTCGGCGATCAACTCCTCAAATGCGTAGCCTGGCGAGCCGAACGGACAGGATGAGGTCACGCCTTCGCGCTGCAACCGAGAGTGATGTCCGGTCCAGTGCGTCAGCTCGTGCAGTGCGGTGGCGTAGTACCCACCTTCGTCGTGAAATTGCGCTTTTGTCGGCAGTTGGATGAGATCCCTGATCGGGTGGTAAAAGGCTTCGTCGGCAGATCGATGAACGATGTGTGCACCCGAACTTAACAGCAGATTTTCCGCAGCACTGTTGGCCAGGAAGGGATCGGTCGGGTCCGTATCGAGTAAGGTTTCGTTGAACGTTTCGAGCCCCTCCGTTTGCTCGATGTTGAACAGAAAATGCGTCCTGAGAATGCCAAAGTGAGCGACCTTGGGTTGACCGTTCTCATCGAGGACCGGTTGGCCTGACTCGGTCTGTTCCTCGCGCTCCATCGGCTTGTAGAGCACCGCCAAGGTGCTGTGCTCACCCTTACGGATGTGCCCACCGGCCTTTCTGGTTTGGTTGAAGGTCAGCCAACGATCTTGAGTGAACCCCTGCAATCGGGCCTCGACCCAGAGCAATGGTAAATTGATGCCCGAATAGGGACGCCGCGTGATTGCGTTGATGGGGTAGGGGTGATGATGACCGACGTCAGTTGAGCCACTTGAGGACCAGGGTTTGATCCAGGGGGCAACGCCTTGGTCCAAAGCAGTAACGATCTTGTCTGTCACGTCTTGATAGATATCGCGCATGGCATTTTCCTCAATAGAAAGCGGAGGAACGCCTTGCCCGTCGGGGAGGGTTCCCCGGTTGGGTGATGGGCTGGATTGATGCAGGTCTTGCATGCCGTCCGAATGTGGGGGGGGGCGCCGCCATATGCGCTTAGCGCTGATGCTCTCCTGCAAGCGCTATCAGCAAGGCGTCAGGCTGGTCCGGCTCGTGGAGTAGGCAGAGGCTCAGTTGCAGCAACGGGTTTTGGCGTGGATGACCGGTTGACGCGATGTGTGCTACCTCGAACACCACATAGGGCTCGTGTGGATAGGCCAGGTGAGCCTCGAAAGCTGCGCGCAATACGTTGCTCAGGCGATCGACCAGCAGCTTCTCAGGATGACCTGAGCGCTCGAGCAGTACTGCGCATTGCCAGGCGGCAGGGGTGAACACAATGGGCAATCGAAGGGTGTTCAGAGCTTCGGGTGTAAGTGAGTCGGACATGGTGTGTCTCCGTTGAAAGCGCGAAGAAACCATCCCGTGGGGGAAAGAATTTCCCCGCGGTGGGTTGAAGAAAAACAAGAAGGTTTGCCTGGCGAGCAGAGCTCGGAAGGCGCTCAGGAGAGCAGTAGGCGTTCATCACCGTAGAAACGGTCACCGTGCGAGCCACCGAACGCTAATCGCACTTGGGGAGAACCATCACCGAAGTGACGTAGCCTTGAAGGCTCTGGCTACCTGGGAAGGTGCTGTCGATAACAGCGATCCGTACCTTGTATTTAGCCGGACGATTTATATGGGTCAATCATTGTAGAGAAGCTGTGTCACGAGGTTTGTCTTCTGTCTTCCAGTGAAGATTTTTCGGCTGGACAAACGGATAAACGGTCAGGCACGGTCAGTTTTCAGTAGTAGGCTGTTACTCCTGTCTCAACCATGAAAACGCTCAGAAGAGGGCGAGACCATGCCGACTCAGAACCCTGTTAAGAATTCACGTGCCCACCGCTGGGCGTACGCCTGTGGCATGTCGGTAAAGCGTGGTTATCGCAAATTGAAAGCGTTTGAGTCCCGCCTGGCTGAGCGTGCGGTGACGGCAGGTATGCCCGCAGGTAAATTAGTTGTTCGCGGGAGCTTTCTGATTGCCCAATTGGCGCTGCTCGGAGCATTTCTTTTTGTTAGCTTCTGGTTGTTTGTGCTGATGTGCACATTCGTCGCATTAGCAGCTATCCCAGTTCAAGATTCAGACGCTCCAGATATTGATGATCTCGATGATCCAATGCATAGGACGTCTTGGCCTGAGCGGTACGATAAATGGGGTTCACTGAAGTAACCTTGTGGTTATTTTGAGCCCGATTTACCTGAAATAATTCTTGCTCCGCTCATCAACTGAGAGGTCCCGCTAGAGCTCGCTGTCTGCGCAGCCTGGGTTCCCCGGCTGAGCATTCCTTCTACACCTGAACCTACGCTATACCCAGCCCAGCTCATAGCGGCTAGAAAAACCATCGGCAGCACAATGAACATCGCCCCCATCACATACTCAATTACTTGCGCCGTAACTGTCCCCTCCATGAAGCCGGATGTGGGCAGCGATAACAGCACTTGATTGGAAGCCGAAACTTGGTGGTACAAGGTGTCGAGCATGCTGGAGTCGACCCAGCGTGCCAGCTCCCACCAGAAGCTCAGCATGTGCAAGGTGAATAGCGCGAATGTCACCGTCATGACGGTCTTCAACTGATAGGTACTGACCAGCAAGATCAGCGGCAAGCTGATGATGATGCCCATGATCAGGAAAGCCTGCACCATCGGCAGGGCGGCGCGTAGCGCATTCATCGCCGGGAAGTTGCTGAAGGAACCGAGGGCCAACCCGGTATTGGTGGCGAGGTTATTGAGCCCCTGATTGATCGAGCCGCCACGAGCGCTGGAGCCGTAGTCCTGGTACACCTGTCCGGGCGACATGGACATTGATTGCTGGCGCGGGCTGACCAGCTCGCGCAGGGTGGCATCCTCGATCTCGTTGCTCGAACGGCCAGTCAACCAACCTTTCAACTGAGTCGGCAGCGAGGGATCGACCTGCTCGATCAAGCGCTCGCGCAACCCAACACCACTATCGCTCCACCACTGCTTGCAGGTGGGGTAGCCCGCGCCATTCTCCAGTCGTGGCAAAGACACATCGCGGCTTTCGTCATACGGCCAACTCACTCGCGGCGTGCGTGAACGATCGGTGTCGTAGTAGCCGGGTGTGTCGAGAAAATAGCTTGAACCGATCCACCCTGCGTCGTGACTTTGTGCTTTGTCCAACTGCGGACGGTTGGTGAACAGCCGAGAACGGGAGTAGCCATAACAGTCGCGAGTGAAGTCGGCGACTTCCTGCAGCAGTACCTGGCTGTCGATGCGCGAACTGTCGATCTCCATGCGCATCTGCCGGATATCTGGTGCGCAGGGAATGGAGGCGGTGGCTGCGGCGGTTACCCCTTTGCTCACGGCATGTACCAGAAACCACCAGATCGGCACGTTGGCGGAGCGTTCGCCGATGGTATTGAAGGTGGCCCCCCAGGCGGTTTCTGCTGGCCTGGCCACACTGACGCCGCAACGTTGGCTCGCCGCATCATCGAACGCCATTGACGAGAGGCTCAACGGAAAGACCGGCGCGCAGCCGAACAATACGACGATGTAGGCCAGCCACAACCGGTTCTCGATCCGCGGCACCGAGAGCAGTCCCTTGTTGCCTTCATCCGCGCCTTGCTGACGGGCCGACAGCCATTCTTGCAGGATGATTGCGCCGAAGGGCGTGGCGAATAGCCCAGTGTCAGACAGGACGCTCCAGAGGCCATTGTTAATGATCCAGGCCAGCAGGGAGAGGTAAAACTCCAGGTAGCTGTTGGTACTCATGAGCATAGTGGTGACCTCACAGTCGGGTGAGTTCGACGCAGGTAAAGAGCACGAACCCTAATGTCCCAATGCGCTTCACGCGCAGTCGATCCTGTGGTCGATGTCGGTAGCGCCGAAGCAGGTCCCACCAGAGCGCAAAGAGGGCGCCGTAGAGCAGGGCGCGCCACCACCGCAGATAGGGCCGTACGGATTCGAATGCCTGCTGCCAGGCCTCGAAGCTACCCAGCGCAGTGCGGCCAAGCCAGGTGACCAGTGCGGCGGTCAGGATCATCACCGCGGCAATCCCCAGACTCGCAAGTAAAATGAATAGCGGTGAGCGTTTCATGGCTCACTTGTGCCTGGCGTCAGCGTCATTAAGTCGACCGGGCTCGGGGTCGCCTTGCTCGACGGTACGCGATGCGTCGGCACCACCGGTATGCCGATCGAGCACCAGGCTGGCGGTATTGGTGGCGAGCATCTGTCGTACCTGCAGTTCGGTCTGCAGCAGGCGTATTTCGCGCTCCAGGGTGTCGATGTTTTTCATCAAGGCTGTCTGTGCCGGTTCGGCTGAAGCGATATTAGGTTCGTGACTGCCTGCCAGCAAGGTGCGCAGTAGCAGCAACGCTTTGTCGAGCACACTGGACAAGGCTGTCTCACTCGCCAGGCGCCGCGCCAGGAGTTCTTGATCGGGATCATCGCGCAGGGCTTCGATCACACCACGGGTCACCGGCAACATCGGGCTGGAGGCTTTAGCCAGATTGTCAGAAGTAGGCGGCAGAGAGCCGGACAGCAACCCTTGCAGGGCCTTGAGGCGTTCGCTGTAGGCCTCCTGGATTAGCGGCGTCAATCCGCTGCCAGCGGTAGCACGCAGGGTTTCGCAGCTGTCACAGGTCGAGACTTCGCTCTCGCCCAACACTCGAACGGCCCATTCGGATTCCTCCTGGGGCGAAGCCCAGGTCTGGCAAATAGCCCCACCCAGGCAATCACTGCTACTGATCGAGGCGCTGTCATCCACCGAACGGTTATGCAGCAGGTTATAGCCCGCGCGCACCACGTCGGAAGTCACCCGGATGGGCGTCTGCCCGCTGCCTCCAGCCTTTGATCCGCCGACCCAGGACACTCCATTGTTGCCGTTACGGGCCTCGGTGTTTTTCACCGCAGCCACCGCATCACCGCCGGTTTGCTCCAGATTACCCTGCATTTCTTGGTTCCTGGCCAGCGCGCCCCAACCGGCCTGACCGACCTTGTCCGCCATCTTCTCGGCCATGGCCTGGCAGGTCAGTTTGGAGCGATCGAAGTCGATGCGGCCTTGCATCACGCCGTTACTGAGCAACTCATAGAGGCCGGGGTTGGCGCGCTGGATAATTAACGCCGGCAACGACATCACCGCTTGGGTCGCGTTCTGCACGACGCTGCCCATGATCTGCTGGAAACCTTCGGTGACGCCGTTCAACTGGTTCTGTAGGGTATTGGTGAGGTTCATGTTTCCGCACATCATGTTCGCTCGCCAGGACCCGCCGACACCGAGACCGCTGGGTCGGTAGAGCGAGCTCGGTGAGCCCACTGCCGAGCCGCCACCGATGGTGTACATCACTCGGTCGTCGAGCACTTCGCCTTGAGTGCCCAGACGGTAATTGTCCTCGGCGGCATGGACATGCGTGGCGATGGCGAGCAGTCCGTAGAGCAGCAGGCTCTTCACGGCACACGCGCGCAACCGGTTCATGATGCACCGCCTTCGAAGTCGATGCTGAACAGAAAGGTCTGCCCCTCACGTTTGCAGCAGCTATAGGGACGCCACAACGACCAGGCGTAGCCGCCATCCGCGCTCTGTACCGGATCGCTGGGAAAGATGACGCACGTGGGCTGAACCTGGGGGTAGAGCAATTGCCATTTGTGGGTCGAAGCGTCGTTTTCAACGATCGGGCCAGGCGGCCAGTAGCCGTCGCGTTTCGCGGGCGTGAGCGGTAAGTAGACATGCGGCTGTCCGTCACGGGTGATGACATCGCCGGCCCGTTGCGCCATGACTGCGGCCGCCTTGAAGTCGTCGGGCTGCACCAGAAATCCCTGGCGGGGATAGACGTTGCCCCACATGTTTCCGTAAGCCTGAAGACCGATTTCACGGATCCCCGGCATGAGCGACTCGGGGTAAAGATTTTCCGGGAGGCCATGGCGCCAGGCCAGCGAGTCCAGGGTACTCAGGTAGTAGGGTATGAACGCCGTTGCACCGCTGGCGCAGGCATAGCCGGATTGCGAGGCCAGTTGCGTGGCGGCCCAGCCACCGGGGTAGCCAATACCGTCGACGTTCTTGAAACGAGGCAGGTTGTCGCGGTGGGGGCTCGGCGTGATTAGGTTGCCGCCACCTTCCGCGCCGTTGATAGGGCTGGAGAGGGCGGCCATCTCGGTCCAGGGGTTACTGCCGGTGGTGGCATAGCTCGAAACCACCAGTTCAGGAATGAAATGACGAACCTTGGTCGAGGTTTTGACTGTGCAGCCGAAGGGCGTGCAGAACAGCCAGAAACAAATGCCGACGACCCTGTAGGCGAGGCAATTTGGCGACAACACAGAGGACGTGATGCTGCCGGTGTCCAGCGCCACGCTTGGCCCGCACGCCAGCAGGAGGCTCAGTGCCAAAGGTCGTAGCTTCTGGGGCGCAATTGATGGGCATACGACAGGCATGATCCAGGCTCTTTGGGCTAATGGCCTGGACACGTTCGATGATTGAACGTACACCGTCAGTGACAAAGCTGAAGCTGGCGTTGTCGGTTTACAAGGATTTGCAGGGCGACGAGGTAGCTATTCGATGCTCAATGCACGGCGAAGGGTGTCTGACTCAGTGAGGAGCTGATCCGTCGTGATTTCGAGAATATTGGCGAGTTTGCACAGGACCATCAGCGACGGATTGCCCGTGCATCGTTCGATTTGACTGACGTAGGTACGATCGACCTCGGCCATGAGCGCCAACTGCTCTTGGGTAAGGTTCTTTATACGTCGCATCAAGCGGATGTTTTCCGCCAGTTGCAGACGCAGCTGTTCGTAGTCTTGAGTCATGCGCGCAAATTGCGCCTTGAGGGACTCTCAATCCACGGGATATAGTCTACATTGGTATTGATCTAGGCCATTTGATGCACATACCGGTTATCCAGTGTTCATTTGTTTTCGTTATGATTTCGAGGCTGGGTCCAGTGTCTAACAATAAAATCAGAACTCTAGGGTGTGTATGGACGAAAACTACATTTCAATTCCTGCGGCGGATGGTTGCTCAAGTCTTCTGACACCTTGGGGCAACGAATTTGCTCCGATGATCGAACGTGGCGTGCAATGCGCCCAGGCTTGGCTTGATACGCCCGGTGAGATTCCACTGTGGTGGGAGCTGGCGCAAACCCGCAAGACCTTTCCTGTCGGTGACTGCCAGGATGCCTTCGAAGCTGGATTCTTGTTGAGGATTCAGCAGCGGCTCCGGGGCGTACCGCAATAACCGGTCACTCGCTTTAGAGCGCGAGGCCTGAATGGATTCCCCTATGCGGGTTCTATTCCTCGCGCTCTATCGATCCGTTCAGCTACCCGATACGCCGCTTCCAGCTCCGAGCAGCCGTTCTCCTGCATCAGTGTCCAGCGCTCGGCTTTCTCCTCGGGCTCCGTCATGGCCAGGGCGAGATAGAGGCTGGGCGGCACGGCCCGAAACAGCGTTTCGAGCTTCTTCGACAGCACGACCCCCTCTGTGTATTTACCCGGCTCCTTACTGGCGGAGAGCAACAAGGCTTTTTGCGCCGGTGTGAGCTTCTTGAACCGTGCGATTTCTTCGATTTCCGCGGGCGGCATGTTCAAACAAATCCACCATTCGATCATGTTGAGCATGGTCTGCGCAGCCGTGGGAAAGTCGGCAAGGTTTTGCGTTGCCAGCCAGAACCAAGCGCCGAGCTTGCGCCACATCTTCGTGCCCTTGACCACGAACGGTGCCAGCAATGGGTTCTTGGTGATGATATGGCCCTCGTCAGTGACCATGATGATCGGCCTCCCCAGATACTGGTCGCGCTCGGCGAGGTTGTTCACGGTGTTCATCAGGCTGATGTAGCTGATGGACATCTGGGCCTCGTAGCCTTCGCGCGCGTACGTGGCGAGATCGACAATGGTCACATCGCTCTCGGGCCAAGGCGTGCCCTCGCGATCAAACAGTTCACCCTCGAAACCTTGGCAAAACAGGTCGATGGACTCACCCATTTCCTGGGCACGCTCGCGACGCTTCTCCGGCAAGTGTGTGTCAGCGGCGACGCGCAGCAACGCGTCGCGCACGTTGCGGGTCAGTACCTGGCGACACGCCGCGACACACGTTTGCGCCGCATCGAGAATGCACTCGCGGATCAAGCTGCGATCGGCTCGACTCAGGCGCGCCTCTTCCTTGGCCTCGCCGCCGGTGATCATCAAGCGGGCGGTGATTTCCAGTTCGCCGAGAACATCGCGCTGATCTTCGCGACTGGTTACCACCTCATCGTCCAGCTCATCGATCGACAGACTCGCCACCTGATCCGGCTGCTCGACCAGGCGCCAAGCGTCGGCGAACGGTGCGAGGCTGATCGAGGCGCCAGGTTTCAATTGGACCTTGTTGACCGACAGGCCCTGTGTCGCGAAGTAGTCGCCCTGCAAGCCGAATGAGTTGCCGGCCTCGACGATAAACAGGCGAGGACGGTACACGGCCATGACCTGCATCAGTAGGGTGACCAGAGTGGCCGACTTGCCGGCGCCGGTGGGGCCGAACAACAGCAGATGACCATTCATGGCTCGGTCCAGGCGTGATAACGGATCAAAACTCAACGGCGATCCGCCACGATTGAACAGGGTGATGCCCGGGTGGCCGGTGCCGGTGCTGCGGCCCCAGACCGGAGCCAGGTTCGCTAGGTGTTGAACAAACATCAGGCGCGTGTACCAGTTGCGCGTGTCACGGGCCGGGTTGTAAGCCATCGGCAACCAACGCAGGTAGCTGTTGCAGGCGGCGACTTCATCGCCTTCGCGTACAGGTTGCAGCCCCGCACCCAGCAGCGCGTTGGCCAGGCTGACTGAGCGCTGGTGCAGTTGCTGTTCATCGTGACCGCGCACGTAGAACGCCAGGGTGCCGTGGTAAAGCTTGTGCTGGCGGCCGATGATTACGCGAGCCTCTTCGACATCCTGGCGGGTCTGGGTCGAGGCCAGGTTTTCACCGATAGCTTTTCGCGCCAGGCGGTTCAACTGATCCTCAAGTACATCCTGCGGTTTGACCACCAGGGTCAGGCTCATCACCGTGCCTTCGGGTAACTGGTCGAACAGTGCGTTCACCGCATCGCCCTTATGGGTTTCGCCGGTGAGTTGGCCAATCAAGGGTACCCGCCGCAGTTTGTCCACCACCATCACCCGGTGGGGCTGATCGTCGAAAAACCAGAGTCCGCATTGCACATCCGAGCGCGGTTCGTTGAAGAACAGCCGCTCGGCAAAGTCGTGATCGAAGGGCAGTTCCAGCGACTCGCCATCGCCCGGCTCCGGAGATGCCACGCGGCGATAAAACTCCTCGGGCGCTTCATCGGTGAGCTTGGGGGCCGGATTGAACCAGGGCACTAGCCAGGCATACAAACCTCGTCCATCGACTCGCATCGATTGCACTCCACACGCCTGCAGCGAAGCCGTAACCCGTTCGCAAGCCTGTTGCAGGGATTGCACCGGGGTGAGTCCCGTCGCCTCTGCGTCAGACTCCAGCCAGCGATAGACCACCAGGCGTACCCGGCGGTTATTGCCACGCCAGGGCAGGCGTGTAACCACCTTATCCTCAAACAGACCACCGGGCTTGGCGATGGCCTTCAGATGACGGCGGCTGAGTTCCAAATACGCCTCGGTGAAGATGGTGCCTCGCGCGCTGTCCTGAATATAGCCAGTGAGCCGGTTCAGGTAGGGGGTGAAGTCATTGTCGTCCTGGCAGAAAAACTGCGCCACCCAAGGCGCTTGATCCAGCTCGTCAAAGCTGTCCTGCAGGGCATCCTCGAGGGCATCGCGGGCGGCCATCAACCAATCGGGTTCGCGCCCTTCGGTGCCGATGGGCAGTAACTCGAACACCGCACCCACCGAGCGATTGTCATCGAGCAAAAAACACTGCTCGGTGTCGAGGTATTCGACCCACGGCAGGTGATCGGTGAAGCTGGGGTTGTGCGCATAGAGCGCGGCTTCATCGGCCAAGGTGGCGCGAGGGCGCAATGGGTTGCGCCAGGCTTTCCGCGTGGCAGTGCGGTTGCCCGCATCGCTGGTACGCACTACAAGTCTTCCTGACGTTCACCAGGTAACGCGTACTGCACCCGTTGGTAGAACGGAAAGACGGTCGAGTAACCGGGGATCGGTGCCTGCTCGGTACCACTCAAGTGCGGATACACGTACAGCACCAGATCGGGATTGGGCAGGCGAGGGAACAGGTTGCGGATCTCGTTCGCCGCTGTGCGCGTGTACGGTTCCTGGAGAGCCGCGGAGACATCTGCCTGAGCCAGCGGGCGGCGTAACTGCTGCCGAGCATCCAGCAGTTGCTGCTGAGTGCCTTGCGAACCAGCACCGTTCCAGATGTCCAGCATGGTTTGCTCGCCATGGGGCAGCAGCGTCTCCTTGTCGGTGGAGCACCCCGCCAGACCCCAGCAGAGCAAACTAATCCAGGTCAGGCAGAGAAGCTTGGTCTTTTTCATGGCGAACGCTCCGGCCCTTGGGCTCGTAGTCGATGGTGATCTCATGGTCGAGGTGCAGTGCGACTTGGGCGGCCGGTGGCACGTACACGGCCGCAAAGGCCTCGCCATACAGTTTGTTGATCCACTCGCGGATGTCGCTGACCCCTCCGCTGAGAATTGCATTCAGCGCGCTATTGCCATTGCTGCCGGTGACTCCGAGCGTACTTCCGCCCGAACTGATCACGCTGCTGTTGCTCTGCTCATCTCCGAGCAAGGCAGCGACACCGGCGCCAGCCGCAGTGACCAGACTCTGGCTACCGAGGTACTGCTGGGCGTTCGAGCGGCGCTCACCGGCAATGCAAGGAATGCCATACGGATCGGACAGGTAACCGAGTCCACCACGGATCTTGTCGGTGTTCGAACTCTGGGTAGTGGAGGCATTGCGACCGGCTACCGCCTTCGGCTGAGGGACCGTGCGGATGGTGCCATCGGTAAACACAAAGGTGATCGACTCGACCTGTCCGCGTACGCAAGACAGGGTCCAGTCACCGGACGCCGTACCGCTCATCACGGCCCCCGCGACGTCCGGCAGGTCGATGCCGTTGGCCGTCAGGTTCTCGGGACCGACCAGCACCTTGAAGGGATAGGGATCATTCACGGTGCCGTCCACCGGGACTCGGCCGATCAGCGCGGTCATGGCGACCGAGCCCATCAATGTCGCGTTTTCGGGGATCGTGTAGGCCGGCTTCGCATCTTCGGTACGATCAACTGATCGCGTCAGGTCGCGCTCACCCTTGGTGACGGCATGTAGCTGTTTCTGGCTACGATCAATCGCGTTATCTTTCAAGCCTTCCAGAGAGTTGAAAGCGGTAGGCAGACTCAGTGCGGAGGAGGACTTGGTTTTGCCTCGGGCGTCGGTGGGCGGAGCATCCGAGGGTTCAATCCACTGCAGCGCATCATTGGCAGAATGCTGCCCGTCGAACTGGGCACCGTCGCCCGGCTCAAACCCCAATCCGATTGGCATGTCCTGGCCTTTGCCGGTCAGCCCCGACAGCTGTTCCTGCAATTGCGTCAGCAGACCGCGGGCCTGGCGACTGTCTTGTTCCGCTTTGAGTCGGGCCTCGTTGGCTTGTCGGCGGCCTTCGTCGACCTGCTGGGTCACGCTGCCCAGTGCCGTCTGGATATGCGAATCGACACTGTTTTCCCGCTCGCGCAGATGGTTGTTCTCCGTCTGCAGCGAATCGTTGTGTTTCTTCAAACCGAGCATGTCGCTGCGCATGGCCTTCACCTGGCCGACCAGGGTGGCGACCGTATCGCGTGGGGTGTCGCCCGCAATGCCGAGCGACTTGGCTTGCTCGGCGGATAACTGAAGGTTGCCCTGATCAACTGGGTTCTCTGGCGAGGGCGTGCTGCCACCCGCGACCCAGGTTTTCAGGATGATCAGCACCATGGCCAGCAGCGCCGCCGGTACTAGCCATTTGAGCAATGCATTAGCCTTCATCGCCAGCACCTCGCGCAACGGGCGGGAGCAGCACGGCTTGTTCGAGGCCAGCACCGCGTGTGACGAGGTAGGCGAGCGTGGTGTCTTCAGCACTGCCGACAGGCCCGAGGAAAGCATGCTGAAAGGTCGCGGCGAACAGCTTTGCCTGAAGCCTGCGAGGATCGAGTTGCACAGTCTCCAAACCACGATTGCGCAACTTCACCGCCGTCACCCAGTAATCACCGAGTCGCCAGGCGGCGATGGGTGTGCTGGACACATTTTCGGTCGGCAGCAGGGTCGGCAATTCGGTGCGCAGCTTGAGCGGGACGCGGCGTACGCCGGGTAGGGATTCTACGGTGCGCAGCGGCGCGTACAGGCTCTGTGCGGCATAGCGCGTCAAAGCGACCGGAGTCGGCGTGCGTTGTGGAACAGGGACAGCGCTAGATTCAGCCTCGGTAGCTTGCACCTGAGCATTCTTGAGAATACGCACGGGCTCCAGCGGTTGATCGCCGGGCGTGGCCGCGATATCCAGCAGGATAATCTCGCCCGTCGTGACCGATTGCAGTTGCAGTCGGGTCGGTGCAATGGCTTCCGACGCGCGCAGGTACAGCGTGCCGCCGGTTGATTGAATGCGCAGCTTGCCCGTCAGGGTTGAGGGCACGCCGATTCGAACATCCTCGTCGACAAAGATCACTCGTTCCTGATTGATCACCAGTGGGACCGCGAGGGGGAGGCGTTCCCAGTGCATCAGTTCGACGGCCTGCGCTGCAGCACCCCATAACATCAGTGCGACGGTCAGTCCCAGGGCAGAAATCCGCTTCACGGCTCACCTCCAGGCAGGGAGATTTTTTGCGGAGTGCCCTGATAACAATCCAGTGCCAGCCCCCACTTATTGCGTTCGGGGTCCAGATCAAAACGCACCACGCGTAATGGATAACGCACCACCACCCGTTTCACCGGTTCGGCGGCGTAATACTCATCGGCGTTGAGGTCGAGCTTGACCAGCCAGCTGTCGCGATCGAGTTGCTTGACCCTGAGTTCCGGATCTTCGCTGTAGCCTCGGCCCAGAATTTCGTAGACGCCACGCACCCGCTGGCGCAGTTCGCCGGCGGCCTTGCGGTACTCATAATCACCGTCGAGGAAGGCCTTGCAGGCGGGTGTCAGGTAGGACTGCAAGCCATAGATGGCGCGGCGATAATCCTGCTCGCCATCCGAGGGCCAGCGGTTGAGCTGGCCAAAGATGTACAGGGCAAAGGCATAAACATTCTCTGAGGGGATATCCCACCACTTGCGCGTGCTGCCCGAGCGCAGATCTGGGGGGACATGCACGGTCAGATCGGTCGGTGCCGAACGCCAGCCGTACCAGAGCCCGGCACAGACCAGGGCAAGGATCATTACCGCCAGACGCAGGCTGAAGATATGCGCCTGTTGGGCATCGACCTTGTTTCGAAAGCGGCTCATGGCTGCCACCGGGACAGGGCAGGGCGCAGTCGACGCGAACGGCGAACCGTCCAGGCGCCGGAGTGGAGAATCAAACTTCCGCGCCCCAGGCGCCAACGGCTGGCCAGTACCCATTCGAGTTTGCGGTACAACCAGGTCTCGGGGCGGGCCCGTTTGGCCCGACGCAGTAGCGTGCCACCGGCAAACAACACCAGCGCCATGCCTGCGATCATGCTGGTCGGCGCCACGGCAATGGAGGCAGTGGCGATCGTCAGAGGAACGCCCAGCAGCAGGCCAATGATTGCGCCGGTGCCAAGCGCTACCCACATCTCATCATTGGTCAAACCGCGTAATACGGCAGGATCGCGATTGAGCCGCTCCGGCAGAAAGACCAAGGTGCCGTCGGCAAGATGTTCGATTGTGTCGTTCATGCCGACCTCACAGAATCGCGGCAGCCTTGGTCAGGAACCAGATGATGATCACCACCAACAGAGCACCGATACCGACCACCGCACCTAAGTCTTTCCAGGTCTTGCGTTGGTTCTGCACGTCGGCATAGACAGTCAGGGAATGCCAGGCCACACCTAGAAAAGCGAGTAGGGCGATTAGCAGACCGAGCAAGATGCCGCCGTCGTAGGCGTAGTTTTTGATCGTCTCGATCAATCCGGATCCTTCACCGCGCGAAGGGGCTTCCATGGTGGGGAGCTCGGCGAAAGCTAGGCTTGGGCCGAGTACCAGCAGCAGACCGATCAAGCGTTGGCTGGCACGATCTCGCAGATTGTTTTTCAGAGGGGCAAAGCACTTGAGCATGGTGGCGATCTCCTGGGTTAGGACAGGGTGAAGAACATCAGGACCAACAATGTGAGCAGCACGCGTGCGGTACTTCCGCCAAGCGCGCCGAAGCGCACACTGCCGGTGGCCCAACCCCGGTAAGCCGTCCACATCACCCAGGCGCACCAAAGCAAAGCCAGAACCAGAACTAGGGATAGCCAGAGCGTCGAGCTGCTCTGCGGTGCGAAGCCGGAGGCGTTTTGGAACGCTGCGATCTGAGCGTCAGTCATGCTCATGGCGACGGCTCCGCGGGCGGAGTGTCGAGGCGGTATTCGCCGACTAGTTCACTGGGATCGCGAGGTTGAGCACGGGAGGGGGAAAGGTAGCCCTGCACACCGTGGCGGATGCGCTGGATGTCTTGGGAAAGACGGAGATAGTCGAAGCGATAGCGCTCGACTGGTTCAGCCGTGCTGGCTGCCTCAGCTTGCGTTGCAAGGCGTTCGATAATATCGAGCTGCTGCTGGACTAGGCTGAGCTGATCCTGCTCATGACCAGATGCGGCATAGCTGTTGCCATCGACGATAGCCAGCGAGAGCAGTAACAAGCAGCGAAAGATGGTAGTTGGCATGATGCTGGCCCATATGGATCTGGGAGCAGAATCAAGTTAGAGGTCGAATTTTTCCGTAAGAAACCTGAGGTCTGATGAATCGCTTTTTCTGGGAGGTACTGGAGATGTTTACTTACAGCTATGTGGTCCTTCGATCTTTGATGGAGAGAGTGGTTGAGGCTCTAGGGAAATTCCACTCTCGATGAGCTTCGTTGATGACGATATCGTCACAACCCATTTTCCGTGAACATCAGGTAGGGCCTGCTGATACCCTTGTCAGGAGGCCCCGGCCTGACTCTCTCCAGATTGAGCACGATTCCCGTGTAATCCTGACAGAGAGAACACATGAGCACTCGCCGCGCTACTTCCCTCCGCCCTGGGCAGTTCAAACACCTGATCCGGGTTGCATCCGTCACTGGCCGAATGCCAGAACGCGACGTGATGCTGCTTTGGCTGACCCACACCACCGGCATTCGCGTCACCGAGCTGGCCTTGCTTGAGGTTGCAGACGTGCTGTACCCAAGTGGCGCAATTAAGCCCGAGGTGTACTTACGCGCAGATATAACCAAGGGCTGCCGACCGCGCAACGTGTACTTGACCCATGCCCGATGCCTTGCCGCGCTTGATGCGTGGCTTGTGATGCGTGCCCGGCGCCGCTGGGGGCTTTCAGGTGCAGATGAGTACAGAGGATTCCGCCCAGGTTCGAAGTTGGTCACGACTCACAAGGGGCATGCTTTTGAACTGGCTTTCAAACACCGCCAGTTGGACAGTGGGCCGGAGGTTTACCGTGCCTGCGACTCGCTGCAACAGACGATTAGCAGGCTCTACCGGCAGGCCGGTATCAAGCAGGGTTCATCCCACAGCGGCAGGCGCTCACTGGCGGCGAAGGTGCTGGCTGCTACCGGCGATGTAGAGACTGTGCAAACCATTCTTGGGCATGCATACCTCGATCACAGCAAACCGTACCTAACTGTTGACATCGCGGTTATCCGCCGAGCTTTCGAGCTTGCTCTGGCATAGTGATGTCAGTGATTCTATCTATTAGTCACAGATGAGGAATCCGGTATGCACTCAGATGGAAAGACGCCGGCGACACTGCATCTGGTGTCGCTGGCCAGCTGATCGACCACTACATGTAGTGACACAAAGGAAAACGCACGCAGCTATTCATAAAAAATATGCGCGTGGTTCTCAGCCCCAAAAGGTTCGCGATTTCTCAAAAGCGTTTGGATGGGCTGTTGCTTTCAATGATGGCGGCCTTGACAGAATGAAGGATCATTATGATCCCGAGCTTGGCAAGCTCGTAGTAGCGTTCTCCTGGTGGAGCCGAGCACTTTCAAATGGCGTTCCAGAGAAAGATTTTGACCGCTACATGGATGCCCACCTGGCATTTGCTGATTCGTTGGTAAACGGTGTCGGCCAGGCAGAGGCTAGAGCAGCGATTCAAAAATGGGAGCGATTCGCAGGCTAATACCGATTACAGAAAAAGGGCGCATTCCTGTGCCCGCGAGCGAATCACACAACTGATTAGGAACCCCAGAAATGCTGATGCAAACCCGTGAATACCATCCAATAGCCGCCCTATCAGGCGCTCAACCGGTCAAGTTTCAGGTGTCGCCGTTTTTCCTGCATGTCGACATCGGCCAGCCCTACACCAAAATGGCGGTCAAGCTGGGTCAGCTGCGCTTCGAGGACGCTACGATGACCTTCGACAAGATTCCGGTGGTAAATGTATGTGGCGGTAGCGGCAGCGACCTGTTCTGGCAGATCTCGCTCAAGCCCGAAGATGCCGCCGACCTGAAAGTGCTGATCGCTGAAATCCTCGAAGCGGCCAAGAGTCTGTAGCGAAACATGCCCTGGCTCGCCGGGGCTTCAAGGAAAATCAGAGCGACACTCCCCTCACTCGCAAAGGAAAACGAGCCATGAACAAGAACATCGCCGGCAGTGAAATTCATCACTCGCCCAGCTTCGCCCAAACAGCGATTGATCAAATGGGCCTGCCGCTGAACTTGCACAATGAGTTGCAGGTGCGACTGGACAAGATCCATACCGACGGTATGACCGAGACGCTGGTGAAGCATTTGGTATATGCGAAGGGCATCGTGCGCGGCCTAGAGGTGGCTGGGGCCATCGGGGCCTCTCAGGGCGTGGACTTGCTCGAAATTTTTGAGAAAGCTTACGTGCAGCGTGATAGCTACCTGCGACACGGTACTGCCTCTGACAACGCGGGTATCGAAGATCAACCGAAGTAGCACGGAAAAGTTTATGGCTATTCCCGCTCCGTATGACAGCCACCCTTTGATGCTTGCGCCTGTGATGCAAATGGTCCTAGCTATCCCCGAATCAGTTTTGTGGGTAGTAGGCGATACGTGGGTGAGGTGCGAACACGGGGAATACTTCATCGGTGCTGATGAGAAAGTGAGCTGGGAGCGAGTTTATGAGCTTCTGCTCCACGCGAAAGGTGATGCCTACCCCTGGGTTGAAGATTGAAGGAAAAACACGATGAACAACACTGAAAAATGGGTCATTCAGAATACTCACGGGCAACTGCTACAGAGCTTCGCGATTGACCCCAAGCAGATCCGCATCAACTGGTTTCGTCCAGATGCTCCCGGCAAAACCAAGGCTGCTGAGAAGGGGCCGTTGTACCTTCTGGCCGAATCAAAAGCGCAGGTTCTGCTAATGGCACTCGTATCACAGGTTCCGACTGAATTTGCTGGAGCCAAGGTTGTGAGTTTGGCGCAGGCACTCAGCGCAGTTAGCGACCCTTCCAGTTAGCGGAAAATCAGACCATGACCCAGGTTAAAGAAATGCCGATCACCTTGGGGCGCTACGCGCTCGAATGTCTCAAGGAATACGACGAAGCCAAGGGCGAGTTGGCTGCGTTGGTCAATGCGCTGGATACGCCCGCCCCGGAGCTGATGCAGGCAGCGCAAGACCGCGTGACGGCCTGCGCTCGGGAGTTGGCAGATCACCTTATCGCGTTGCAAGAGTGGCGGGCCGTGACCAGTAGTGTCTTCGACCGAGGCCGAGCACCGCAGGGTTGAAGGTCCACCCCAAAGTTGAAGGAAACATATGATGGCTACGCAACTGCCCTTCCAAGTCCATGTCGCGCTCAACCTGTACGGGGCCACCCCTGAGCACTTGCAGCAGGCGCTCAAGGAGGCTTACGAGCAGCTGGTCCAAGGAATCCCCGAAAGCCACACCGTAATGCAGGATCAGAAAGCCGGGTTCACCTTCAAGGTCACGGCGATGAACCTTGACGACAACAAACCCAGCCCAGCAATCCCACCCCAGGTTTAACGGAAAGCAACGATGAAAATCACACTGAACTCAATGCTTCTTGCGGTGTATATCGCCGCAGCTCCGATGGCGGCGGTGGCTAGCGACTTGCCAACGCCATCAACAGAAAAGGAAATGGCGGATCAGCTTGTTTCATGGTCTGCCGGCTTCTGTAAAGTTATGGAAGAAAAGCAAGGTACGGACTTCGTGGCGTGCTTCAAGCGCGTTACCGACAAGGCAATAGCTGGCCTTGAACAAGAGTCACAAGTAGAGACTAATGCTTATCAAAAAATGCACACAGGGGAGGGCGAAAGCGGTGGTGGGGTTCCGCCCGGACCATCTGATACGCCTAAAGGATTTGGCACATATCCGGGCAAGTAGGAAAACAGTCATGCCTAACGATCAAGCGCCCAGCACTCTGGAAGCCGTTGCATCGCAAGCTGCAAAGGAGCTTGGCGCGGTACTGGCAATCGGGGACTCCCTGACGGCAGCTGATTTGCCGATCATTCGCCGCCGCCTGGATGAAGTCATCCAGGCTACAAACGCTGCAATTCATGCGTGTGAGCAACACCAATACGCGCAAGACGCAGACAAGTAGGAAAAGACACAAAGGAAAACGCCACAAGGCGAAGGAGAAAGGATTTGGATCTGTATACGAAGAATGGGAAGCCGCTCCAAGTATCGGGCACCACGGTGTATAGCCGCTCTGGAAAGGTGGTGGGCCGAATCAAAGGCGAAAAAGTGTTTGGTACTGATGGGCGGTACGTCGGCACCATCGTAGGTGATCGCCTGGTGTATCGCTCAACACAAAGTGCGGCACTCAGCTCTCCCTTTGCATCCGCTAATCGCGCCGGTTCTGCAAGGGCACATCGAGCTAGGTCGGCGATATGGGGCAACGAACCAGACATACCGGAATAAGCCAGTTGGAGGAGCAATGCGAAATATCTCAATAGCACTCAATCTCTTATTGATCGGTACGAGCGTCTGGCTTCTAGTGGATGAACACTCCATAAATGGCGTAGACATTTTTATCTATGGTGTTGTCTTTGCTGCACCACTGAGTAGTCTGGTAGCGCTACTCCTGAAAGGGGGCGAAGGCTGGCTAGGACTCTACTTCAAGAGGAAAGCTTTGGAAGAAAGAAAAAAGATTGAGCAGCTTAAGAGCGATGAGAAAGACAACCGAAGATAAATTACAGAGTGCTGACCCAGCCCCGTCCGGGCTGAGCTTGGGCGACTGGATCGAATGCGATCTGTCCTCCCCGACGCCGCATATCCGAGCTGCCCAACTTAACACCCATGACGCAATGCTCTATGGCTTGCAACTGTTGAGTGATCCAAAGATCGGTTGGCGGCGAGCGACACGCGACTGGTCAGCAGGCAAGGCCACCACTGACGTACAGAGTTAAGGGAAACATTCATATGCCGCTTAACTTCCAGATGAAGGTCAAGATACTTGCCGCTGCTGTCCTGCTTGCGGCGAGTGTTGAAGCGAATGCAGGGTTAGTCGAAGGCGACCGCTATTTGGCAAAAGGGCAGTATGACCTTGCATACAAAGAGCTAAAGCCCGAAGCGGATAAAGGTAACGCGGCAGCCCAGTTCTATCTGGGAACGATGTACCTTGAAGGTCAAGGCGTAAAACAGGATGTGTACGTTGGAGTGAAACTTCTTGAAGCATCCGCAAATCAGGGTGACTCGGGCGCACAGCTTCGGCTCGCCCGAATTTACTACGACGGCAAGGTTCAAAAGAAGAGCCTAGAAAAATCTTATGTGTTTGCCAGGAAAGCGGCAACTCAGGGCGTCGGTGAGGCATCGATGTTCCTCGGTGTGCTGTATTACAAAGGCGCAGGCGTTCCGCAGGACTCCTCCGTCGCCTTGGCGCTTTGTCGTGATGCTTCGGAGAAACTGGCTACTTCCGTTCAAAGGGGCGAGGCCGTTGAAGCGGCGCTCACTGATTCGAGGAAGGCCGTTGATGTTCTGGAAGGCAGGTTAACTGCGGAGCAAAAAAATGAGGCATCAAAGATCTTGGCTGAGTGGCGCTCAAAGCATCTCCTGCCAGGAGATGCGTCCCTTAGCCATCCAGGCAAAAACGGCCAGTGATCTAGGAATTGCCAAACAACCCTACGGGGCTGCATCGGAAAGCGTTCATTGCCCAATCAAGCTGGCCGGGGACAGTCATTGAGCGCTTTACCAATGCAGCTACGACACGAAAGAAAAAAGGAAGCGGCAACATGATAGGACTTCGAGCACGTCATTCGTTTGCACAGTTTTTAGAACTGCAACCCCCAACCGTTTCAGTTGTTCTCTTAAGCAAGTATGGGGTTCAGCATCTTTCACTGCCGCATGACCATTTGCTGTCAGCTTTACTAAACATCCTGCGTTCGCTCGACGAGCGGACCATCATGCATGTACTTGCCGAGGTCATAGCAACCCCAGGCGATCTGCGTGCAAGGGTCAACCCGAAATATCGCTTTGACGAGCGTATGCATGACCTCACGCAATGCCTGTTGCTGGATGGTTACATCGTAACCAACAAGACGCTCATTAAAGGAGACCCGTCCATCACCAGCGCACCACCGATAGAAGACGATCTGATCTTAGCGCTTCAAAACTCAGGGGCTCCTCGCAAAGACGACATTATTGCGCGGATTAATGATTCGGCCTCTGCATTTCGTGCGACGCCGCCTGATTTCAACGCTTCTCTCGTGAATGCGCGAGTGGCACTTGAAACACTGGCAGTCGATATCGCCGCTCATGTAGCTTCACGGATGACAAACCCACCTCCCTACGATCCTTCAAAATGGGGGATGGTTATCCAGTTTTTACGCATAAGTGGTGAGATCACAGTTGAGGAGGAGAAGGGGCTTGCTGGTGTATTCGGCTTTTTAAGCCCAGGCGCTCATCGGCCAGTCAGGATTCCCGAAGATCAGATGACACGGCTCGGGCGGTCATTTGCGCTCAATATGTGTTGGTTCTTGCTCAAGAATCACTTGGCGTAAGTGACACCACACCAGACGTATAGGAAAGGCGCGTCCAGCAACATACCAAGCCCCGGCCAAAAACCGGGGCCGAGGACGTAGAACGACGCCCATTTTCGCGTCCGTGAAAACAACAGGGAGTATCCATGAGCGTAATCACGAAGAAAGCTGAGAAGGTCAGTGCCACGGTCGGCACTCTTGACGCAGGTTTCAGTTTTGAACAGTTCTTGGCTGCGTTCCAGGCTCAGTACCCGAAGGACTGGGAGAAGGTCGTGCGGGAGTACGCCAAGCATGTGCGCAAGACCAAACCGGGCAAAAGCCATCCCATGCCTGAGCCCGTCCAGTACCTTCGCAATGCACTGAACGTACACCTCAAGGCAAGCAAGCCGGATTAAAGGAAAATCCCGCCCAGATACACCCAAGCCCAGCCATCGAGCTGGGCGGCGGCAGTAGAAAAGGCGCGGTTTTCGCGTCCGGATACAAAGGATAAGCGCATGTCTAAATGGAAGTCATATTTGCCGTTTGTAATCATTATTTTGGTTGGATTTGGTGCAGGTAACATAGCCGACTCTCTCAGGTTCCGTCCGGATAGCATGGGAGTTGGCAGCGCAATGTTCGCCACAGTTTTCTTCCTCTACAAAGTATGGTCAGGTCGCGCAATTGCCAAGCAGTCTGAAGGTTGAGGAAAGGCTTGTATGAACAATTTTGAACCTCTAATTCTTGTCATTGCTGGGGCGATAGGTTTTTACCTCTACCGGTCACACAAGCGTAAGGTTGACTACGAATCTGTATGTGAAGTGGCCCAGGTTTTGAGAGATTTGGCATACAGGTCTGAATCTGAAGCTAACGGGAAGGTTCATCGGCACGAGGTCATGGCGAACGCCATTCGGGAGGCTCAGGCAGCGGTTTTTGCGAAACGCAGATTCGAGTCTGACTACGCTAACCACGTCAGCCGCCAATTGCTCAGTTCATTTGGCCCCGACTTTCTTGAGTCGATTGGATTCTCACGCGAAACGGCAAGATTTAGCAGATGTCGCTCTGGTCTGATTGCGCTCGCAAAAGACTTTGAGCGTCTTCAGCCCCGTAGCAAACAGTGGTGAATCGCGCACTGTGAGTTGAAGGAAAAGCCGCTCCACCGCCAGCCCGCCAATGCGCGGGCTAAGCCCGTGGGAGAGGACCACTTTCGCGTCCACGTTTACAAGGGGATCAGCATTATGAGCACTGCTACCTGCCGCATCTGCGGGCTTCTTTATGTGTCGTCTTTGGTAGAGGATCAAAAAACTCACGCTGCTATTCATAAAAAGCTAGCAAGCGGTTCACAGCCGCAGAAGGTTCGGGACTTTTCCAAAGCCTTTGGCTGGGCGGTAGCTCACAACGATGGCGGTCTTGAGCGAATGAAAGATCAGCATGACCCTGAACTCGGTAAGCTGGTAGTCGCATTTTCTTGGTGGAGTCGCGCTCTTTCGAATGGTGTCCAGGTGAAGGACTTTGACAGTTACATGGAGGCTCACCTTGCATTTGCCGATTCACTCGTCAGTGGTATAGACGTGGATAAAACCAGCGCAGCGATCAAAAAATGGGAAAGGTTCGCAGGCTGATCACCAGCTAGAGGAAACCACGGCTATGACCATGCGCACGTATGAATACTTTGCTTGCCCCAACGGCCACCAGGGCGAAGAGAAAACCACCGAGAACGATCAGCCATATTCGAAGTGCTGGGAGAGTATTTCGATCAAGGGCCTCAGAAACGGGCCAGATGGCAGCTATTTATGCGAAGTGTGCGGGTTGCTGATGTCTCGCGTCCCGAAGCCATCCGCATAGGAAACGACCATGCCATTCCCAAAGATCCACCAGCACAATTCACACGTCACGGCCGATCCGATCATGTCGGACTATGTTCGCGAGCAGTAGCAACGGCTTCATATCGAATGGCTTACTCATGTTCGACCACCAATGTAAGTCGATAACAGGTCGATACGGCCGAGTCCCAACTCGTAGCTGATTTGCACTCGGGCATCCTGATCTAGGCGTCGGTCGAGTTGGTAGCAACGGCCACCGTTGATGGGCGCAAGATGATGAGTGCTCTGTTCATAGCGTTCGCACGCATAGGCGGCCCGAAGCTCGTGGAAGCCTTTGAGGTTGTGCGAATGGAGGATCTCTCGTGCAGGGCGGACGATTTGCCGTTGTAAATCGACATAGCTTTCGTTCGGTGCAAGCAGATTGCGGCTACCGTGGGGTGAAACCTGTTCGGCAAATTTCAGCGCGTCACGAATAGGATCATTTACCGTAATCCAACGAAGCGCCGACGCACGTGAGCGGCCACCTTGGATGCCATCTCGGATGTTGATTTTGCCGTAGTGTTCGGTCTCATGTTTTAGGCGCGGTAGGTCGGCCAAAATGGCCTCGCGCAAGCGCATGCCGGTGGCTCGCGCCAACTGAACGATGGCCGCCGCGCGTGGCATTTGGTGTTCGCAGAGCACGTCGACGATCCGCTTCACCTGCTCATGGTCTTGGCCTTGCGGCGTCGAGCGACGAACACTGGTACGCCGCATTCCCAAGGCCTTACTCGGGCTCGGCACCGCCACAGACTGATCGCCGCGAAGTGCCGCCATAGTCCGGTTCACGCTGGACAACCGGTTTTGCGCGGTGGCGATGCCGATAGCGCCTTGTTCAACTAGTTGGCGCAGATGCCCTGCGTAGTCCAGCAAGGTCTGCCGATCTATCTGTCGCGCATCGTTAAACCCCGGCCCATCCTCCGAACGACACCAGCGGACAAACGCCTGCCAGAGATCACTGTGCGCCTTGACCGTGGCGTAATGCCCACCACCAAAAAGATCGCGCAAGGCTTGCGGTCCGGCATAACTCAGTTGTCGGCCATAGCCAAAATTGCGCCCATCTCGTCTACCAACCAATGCCATGATCAAACTCCTCTCGAAGCCAAACACCTGTGAGGGTTGTCCACTAACGCGGGACTGGCGGCTCCTTACGACCGGGAGCTTGGGCCTCTCATGAGCTGGCCTCCTGAACACTTCCGCAGATAAGCATTCGTGTCGCACTCAGAGATATTTTTTGAATGTCGCCGTCGTGATGGCCATGGCGACCCCGAGCATCACGGCGCAAGGCAGAAGTACCGCCATTGGGTTGAGCGAAAAGGGTAGGGACAGGTAAAGGATCCAGGGCACGATCAGCAGTGGGATGACCGCTCGCTTGGCCCGATGATAGACAAAGCTGCTTTCGCGCCCAGCGCCGAATTTACGCAGGTCGCGGCGCATCAAACCATCGATGAAGCCGGTGAACATGGCCAGCAGAAGCAGGGGGGTCGCCAAGACCAGAATGGTCAGACGCACCACGAAAGTGAAAGTGACATACACCGCCGCCAGTACAAAATCCTCGATGCTCACATACAGCTGATTGAGCCCGCTCCAGAAGCGGTTGTCCTGGCTAGACGCCCGCGCCTGCTGGGCGAAATCCGTAAAACCGGTCTTGACCAGTAACCACTGCTGGAGGAAATCCAGCCACTGGACAATTGTCTGTCCAGGCTGTTGGATAATCAGTGAGGATGTGAAGTGCTCACTGAGCCAGCCCAGTTCGCTGCTCAGCATCGCCTGACTGTGTCGCCAGCCTTGATCACCCCAGAACAGCAGCAGACCGGCCCACTCGATCAGAATCGAGAACAGCAACGAGGCGATCAGCAAACCGATGACGTGCAGGACCAGGTTAATCGCCGAGACGATTAGCCCTGGGCGCTGGATGGGTTGCGGTGGAGGGTTCTGAGCTGAAGTCATCCTTCTTGACTCCGCGAAATGCACTGCAGGGCTGACGGCGTCATGGGGCCTCCAGAGCAGGAACACTTGCATCCACCGCTGAAGAAGTGCGTGGAGGCGTAACCCGATCTGGATCGAAGTCGAGCGTCGGGCCGCCGCCACTTGCACTCCACCAGTGACCCGCCTGTTCGTTGTAGCTGGCGCGCATCCGCTGGGTGAGCTCCTGCAGATCCTTGGGCATCGCATCGTCGGGAGAGGGCCTGGGCAGTGGCATGCGGACTTTCCAGAGCTGCCCGCCCACCTGGAAGGAGAACATTTGCCCCTTGGGCAAGCTGACGATGTGAGCCGGCTCGATCAGGGGCACGCAGGTGCTGCTGACCCGATCTTGGGAGGACGAAGTGAAGTCCGTGTTGGCCTCCGGGTCGGAGGTATCGGTGGCTCCCGAGACCAGGGTTTTCGTCAGCACGTTGATCTTGGGCAATTGTTGGGTGAGCAGTTCCGCGGTGGCGGTTTCGCGCACCCGGAGCATCTGCAGGGTGTTGAAGTTACCGATGACCTGGCCGGCTTTGGCCCGGTTGCCGATGCGTGCCTCAATATCGCTGAGGGTTTGGGTGTAAGCCGTCACCTGGATGCCCGCGCCGCCGCCCTTGTTGATCAGCGGAATGAATTCATCGCCCATCAACTCGTTGAACTCATCGGCGTGCAGGTTGATCGGTAGCTTGTCGGCGCTGCTGCCTGCGGTAGGCAAGCCATGGTCGATGCCATGCTTGTAGACGTGGCCGGCGACCGAGACCAGGTCGGCGAACATGGAGTTGCCCACGGCAGCGGCGACCTCGGCATCGGTCAGTGCATCCAGGCCGACGTAGACGATGCCGCGCTTACGGATGATCTGCATCCAATCGAAGATCGGTCGTGGATCATTCAGGTCGGTGTAGTTGGGGGCCAGCAGTTGGGAGGTCTTGCCGGTGGTGAGTTTCTCCAGCAGCGGCAGTAGGGAGGCAACGATTTTGTCGAAGTAAGTACGGTCATATCGCACCGCCGAACGCAGTCCGTCCATTACCGGATCAAATACCCGCTTCACCGCTAGGTACTGCTCGATGGCCACCACGCGCTTTTCGCGCCCGATCATATGCCGGGGAATGTTCTTTTCGGTGAGCTTGCCTTCAAGCTGGACGATCACTTCCCACGCCTTCGGATCGGTCTTGGCGAAAAACTGTTGGGCGTATTCGATGAACAGTGCGTCGATGTTGACTACATGGCGTTGGATCTGCAGGTAGTCCGGGCGTCGGCCCAGCTCGATCAGTGCGCGGGCTATGATGTTGACGAAGCGCCAGGCGAACTCACGGAAGGCCGCAGAGTTACCTTCACCACTGAGCTGCCCAGCGATGCGAGACGCCACCTCCGAGATGCGCCCGAAACGTCCTACGGCGTTGTAACGGGCGGAGATTTCCGGCCAGCCTAGATGGAACACATAGAACTCCTTTTCTCGACCGGCGCGTTTGGTTTCGACGTACATCCGTTTGAGCAAGTCGGCATCGCCCTTCGGATCGAAGACGATGACCACCTCGTGTTCGATACGATGAATGTCCTGGGTGATGTACATCTCGGCGAGTCGCGTCTTGCCGACACGGGTAGTGCCCAGCACCAGGGTGTGTCCGACCCGTTCGCCCAGTGGCAGACTGACTTCCGTTTCGTCGGGCTCGACCCCATGCAACAGTGGCGAACCTCCGACCGGGGGCAAAGGACGCAATGGATTGAAGGCACTGTCCCAGGCCGTGACACGCGCCAATGTAGAGAGCGGAAACGGTGCATGCTCCAGGTGCCGTTCGAGCCCATGGGCCAGACGGTACCGGGTCGGTTGATCGACATAGCGGGCAACGGCCGGGTCCTGCGCCTCGACCAAGCGCTGGGTGTGCAGGCGGGTCCAGCGAAAGCCGCGCCCCATGAACAAACGCTTACGACTGACCGGAATCTGCCGACTGGTCAGCTCGTAGCGGGGCAGCCGACGGATATTGCGCCGATAGCGCAGCACCTCCCAGGCTTGTCGTAGCCGGATCAGGCCGAACAGGGCATAGGTCAGCGCCGCAACCAGACCGATCTCGGGTGACAGGGCCACAGCCCAGGGCGAGTACACGCACAACACCGCGGCAGCGATGCAGATCGCTACGGTGTACAGCTCCACCGCTGGCCGGAGCTTGGACTCCATCGCATGCTCGGCCATGACCTGGACTCACTGTTCCAGTGAGGTGGCAGTGATCAAGACGGGATAGTGCTCAATCTGCAGGCCTAGACCCTGATCGTTCCCACGCTCCGCGTGGGAACGCAGCCCGGGACGCTCTGCGTCCCATTGGAACGCGGAGCGTCCCTTGAGGCAT
>NZ_JBNNVP010000037.1:0-65720 GCF_050280605.1 Pseudomonas sp. NPDC089918
ATAAATAAAGCGAAGAAAGCGCCGCCGTTCCAAGACGGGCATCGAGCATCAATACATTTAGAGGTATATCGCCGAAGCGTCACACAACCTCTTTACCGCAAGGTATTGAAGATCGCTAAAGAGCCGATCTCCATGGAAACCCCGATCGGTGATGACGAAGATTCTCATCTGGGTGACTTCATCGAAGACTCGACCATGCAGTCGCCAATCGATGTCGCCACTGTTGAGAGCCTTAAAGAAGCGACTCGCGAAGTCCTGTCCGGCCTCACTGCCCGTGAAGCCAAGGTTCTGCGCATGCGCTTCGGTATCGACATGAATACCGACCACACCCTTGAAGAGGTTGGTAAGCAGTTCGACGTGACCCGTGAACGGATTCGTCAGATCGAAGCCAAGGCGCTGCGCAAGCTGCGCCACCCGACGAGAAGCGAGCATTTGCGCTCCTTCCTCGACGAGTGATCACAGAACCCCCGGCCCAGGCCGGGGGTTTTGCTTTATGCAGATTAAATGCCCCGTACATCCCCCCCGCCGCATAGCCCGTCTACACTCGAAGCATTCCCCCAAGCCGTAACGAGACCGTTATGCCCAGATGGCCGACCGTGTTTTTTTTGCTGTCGCTGATGACCTGGACCGCAACGGCTGGCGCGTTGACTCTGACCGACGAAGAACGTAGCTGGCTAACGGCTCACCCGGAATTGCGCCTGGGCGTGGACGCGTCCTGGCCGCCGTTTGAGTTTCGCGACGAGCACGGGCGTTATCAGGGCTTGGCAGCGGACTACATCAACGTCATCCGTCAACGGCTGGCCATCAAACTCACGCCCATCGAGCCGGTCAGCTGGACTGAAGTCTTGCAGCAGGCCAAACAAGGCAAGCTAGACATCTTGCCGGGCATTATGTCGACTCCCGAGCGTCAGACGTATCTGTCGTTCACCCGCCCCTATCTCGACTTTCCGATTGTCATTCTGGCTCACGTCGGAGGCCCCCAACCGCGCAAACTCGAAGACCTCTACGGGCTGAAGATCGCCGTGGTGGAAAACTACGCCCCCCATGAACTATTGCGCACCCGCCATCCCGACCTGAATCTGGTGGCGATGCCCAACGTCAGCTCGGCGCTGCAAGCGCTCGCCACCGACGCCGTGGACGCCGTAGTAGGCGATCTCGCCTCCAGTGTCTGGAGCCTGCGCCAGCTCAAGCTCGACGGACTTTACGTCAGCGGTGAAACGCCCTATCGCTACCAATTGGCGATGGCCGTGCCACCGAACAACAAACTGTTGGTCAGCATCCTGGACAAAGTCCTGGCAGACATGACCCCAAGTGAAATCAGTGCTATCCAGGAACATTGGGTCGGTAACGTCCTGGACCATCGAACCATCTGGCTCGACGTGCTGATTTACGGCCTGCCTGGATTACTGTTTCTGATGATCGTGCTGGCAGTGGTTATCCGGATCAACCGCCGACTCAGTTCGGAAATTGCCCGACGGGTCGCTCTGGAACAGGAGCTGCGCAGCAGCGAATACCATTATCGCGGGCTGGTAGAGAGTCTTTCGGCCATCGCCTGGGAAGCCCGGATCAGCGATTACACCTACAGCTACGTGTCACCTCATGCTGAGGAGCTCCTTGGTTACCCATTGCCCCACTGGCTGATTCCAGGCTTCTGGCGCAACATCATCCACCCGGCGGATCTGACCCGGGCCCAAACCTTCTGCGACCGTGAAGTGGCAGCCGGGCGCGATCACAGCGTCGATTACCGGGTCATCACCGCCGACGGCCGCTGCCTGTGGGTCCGCGATATCGTCAGCCTGATCGAGCACGCCCATGAACCGGTACTGCGCGGGCTGATGATCGACATCAGCGAAGCCAAGCGCACCGAAGAGGCGTTGCGCCTGTCGGAACAGAAGTTCGCTTCAGTGTTCCAGCAATGCCCGGATATTCTGGTGATCGCGCGGCTTTCCGACGGTTGTCTGCTGGAAGTCAATGAAGCGTTCGAGGAACAGATCGGCCTCAAGGCCGAAGACGTCATAGGCCAGACCGCCACCGACCTGAACATCTGGGGCGTACCGGGCGTGGGGCCAGGTTTGTTGCAGCGTTTGCAGGCCGGCAGCATCCGCAACCTGGAGATGCCCTTTCGCCGCAGCAATGGCCAGGTGTTTACCGGCCTGATTTCCGCCGAGCCTTTCGATCTCGATACGACCCCGGCCCTGGTGGTCGTCGTGCGGGACATCAGTCAGCTCAAAGAAACCCAGCAACAACTGCAAACCTCCGAAGAAAAATTCGCCAAGGCCTTTCATGCCTCCCCCGATGGCTTGCTGCTGTCCCGGCAGAGCGACGGTTTGCTGTTGGAAGTCAACGAAGGCTTCAGCCGTATTACCGGTTTCAACAGCGCGATGTCCGTGGATCGGTCGGCCCTGGACCTGGGGATCTGGGTCAATCTCAACGAACGCAAGCAGATGCTCGAGTTGCTGCACCGGGATGGTTTCGTGCGCGACTTCAGTTGCCACATCCGTCGCAAAGACGGGCAGATCCGGCTCTGTGAGGTTTCAAGCCGGCCGTTGCCCATCGGCGATGAAGACTGCATGTTGACCATTGCCCGGGACATTACCGAGCGGCATCTGATGCAGGAGAAACTGCAGCAGGCCGCCACGGTGTTCGAGAGCACTGCCGAGGGTGTATTGATCACCGACACCCAGCAGCACATCAGTGCAGTCAATCGTGCGTTCACCGAAATTACCGGCTACAGCGAGAGCGAAGCTCTGGGCCATACTCCTCGCCTGCTCGCCTCGGGCCTGCATGACAGCGCATTTTATGCGGCGATGTGGCATCAGTTGACCGCCGACGGTCATTGGCAGGGCGAGATTTCCAACCGGCGCAAGAATGGCGAGCTTTACCCGAGCTGGCTGACCATCAGTGCAGTGCGCAACCGGGAAAAATTCATAACCCACTTTGTTGCGGTGTTCGCGGACATTTCCAGCCTCAAGCACGCTCAGGCCAAACTCGACTACCAGGCGCACCACGACCCGCTGACCGGCCTGCCAAACCGCACATTGTTCGAGAGTCGGCTGCTGACCGCACTGAACAGCCAGCAGGAAAACGGCGGCCAAGGCGCAGTGCTGTTCCTCGACCTGGACCGCTTCAAGCACATCAACGACAGCCTCGGCCACCCGGTCGGCGACCTGTTGCTCAAAGGCATCGCCGTGCGCCTCAAGGAGCAGCTACGCGATATCGATACCGTGGCACGGCTCGGTGGCGACGAATTCATCATCCTGCTCCCGGGCCTGCAACAGTCCAGCGATGCCGACAACATAGCCACCAAGCTGTTGAACTGCTTCGCCGCCCCTTTCCAGGCCGGTGAACACGAGTTTTTCATCAGCGCCAGCATCGGCACCAGCCTGTATCCCAAGGACGGCTGCGACGTCGCCACGCTGGTCAAGAACGCCGATGCCGCGATGTATCGCTCCAAGGCCAAGGGTCGTAACCGGGTTGAAAGCTACACCCGCGACCTCACCGCCCAAGCCAGTGAGCGCGTGGCGCTAGAACATGAACTGCGGCGCGCCATCGAGCGCAATGAGCTGTTTTTGTACTACCAGCCCAAAATCAGTCTGAATGACCATCGAGTGGTGGGTGCCGAAGCGCTGATCCGCTGGCATCACCCCACCTTTGGCGATGTACCTCCCGAGCACTTCATTCCCCTGGCTGAAGAAAACGGCATGATCCTGCAAATCGGAGATTGGGTACTTGAGACCGCCTGCCGACAGATGTACGAGTGGAATCAGGTCTATGAGTGCCTGGGCCCACTCTCAGTCAACCTCGCAGGCGCGCAACTGCGCCAGCCGAACCTGCTCGGCCGGATCGAGCAATTGCTCAAAGACAACCACCTCAATCCCGGCTTCCTGCAACTGGAAATCACTGAAAACTTCATCATGAGCCAGGCCGAAGAAGCGCTGGCGGTGCTGCATCAACTCAAACGCCTGGGTGTGCAACTGGCGATCGATGATTTCGGTACTGGCTATTCGTCCCTGAGCTACCTCAAACGCCTGCCGCTGGACATCCTCAAGATCGACCAATCCTTCGTCCGCGGCCTGCCGGACGACCCACACGACGCGGCCATTGTTCGCGCAATCATCGCCCTGGGCCGCAGCATGCAATTCACAGTCATCGCCGAGGGCGTCGAAACCCAGGCGCAGCAGCAATTTCTCACCGCCGAAGGCTGCGAACAGATCCAGGGTTACATCGTCAGCCTGCCACTTCCCCCCGACGAATTCGCCGCGACGTTTCTTCGTACAGCCATATTGGATTTTTCGGATAGCACAGCCGAGAAACCATCGCTATAATCCGCGGCCTACTGAGGGCCTATAGCTCAGTTGGTTAGAGCAGGGGACTCATAATCCCTTGGTCGTAGGTTCGAGTCCTACTGGGCCCACCAAACACGAAAGCCGCGCAAATGCGCGGCTTTTTCGTGTCTGTCACTCAGGTTTTCCTAACGCTTTTGTTTTTTCAACGCAGCTGAAACGTCCACAAAGGTCGCAGACACACAATAGAATTTGACAAACCAATCTTGCACTTTAGGATGGCACAACCTATAAATACTATAGAAAACTAATGACCATCCTTCTCCCCTTTCCACTGCCAAAAAAGAAAGCTCTTGAAATAATACGTGAGCTTTCGGAGGTATCGGAACGCATCTTCTACTCGCCGCACGCCAAGGCGCGGATGATTGAGCGAGGCGTGAGCATGCCGGATGTAATGGACTGTTTAGGTAAGGGGCAGATCACCGAAGGGCCGTTTCAGCAGCCTGGGGGTGATTGGAGGTTTACTATTTCTTGGTTTAGAGCTGGGTCACCTCTCCAGGTCGTCGGCGCAATCGACATCGATGACGACGGGACATTTCTCGTCATAGTGACCACGATACAAAAGAAGGGGTGAGTTTTATGTACCACTACGTAGAAAGCGGCCTACCAAACGTATGGCTTAGCAATGGCTTCGTGGTGAAAGAGACCGCATATGGCGAGTCTGTTGCCATCACGGATGTGAAAGGCCTACATGACGTAATCGGCAAGGCCATCGCGGAGAAGCCTTCATTACTGACAGGCGCCGAGTTCAGATTTTTGAGAAAAGAGCTTGGGCTGTCCCAGGAAAGCCTCGCCGAGATCGTAGGTTTGACGAGCCAGGCCGTCGCGATCTGGGAAAAAACCGATAAAATCCCGATGGTGAACGACCGGTACTTGCGGGGTCTTTATCTTGAAGCCAAAACTGGCGAAGCGGATCTGATGGCCGCTATCAATACCATCAACAAATTGGACCACGACCTTTACAAACTCAATCTGGAGTTTGCAGGTGAATGGCACAATCAAGACAAAGCATGCGCTTGAGCCTGAATGCTGCGATAGAGCCCGGCAAAAACGCCGGGCTTTTTTAGGCACTTTTCAGCCCCAGACACTCAACAATGGAATGGCCTGCACAGGCCGCAACCGCTCAAGCATTTCCCTCGTCAACACGACCTCATAAGTATCCGCCGGCCTACCCCATTGCTCCACAATGACCATGCCGTCTACCAGCGCCGCGCCCAGTCCGGTAATCGTATCGGCCAATGCCTCTACGATTTGTTGGGTCCGCAACCACACACGATCAGTGATTTCTTTAAGCTCGGCAGTTATGCGCTCGGACGACGCAGGATCCGTAGCGGGGTAGGATATATTTCGCAGCAAGTGCCGTAACTCCCTTACTTTTGCGTAATCCTGTTCTGCCCCGAGCTCTCCATTCAGGATGGCTGTCGCTTTCAATTTATCGACAAGTTTCCTGGCCGAATGCTTTGCAGGTAAGGTCTGACTCATGGCTCCTGCAAAGAGGACGATCAGCCGACCTTCCAGATGCTCCTTCATTTCTTCTATCGAGGAAATTGGCCGCGTCAAGATAATGGAAGCCCCGGCCTGATGCCTCAGGTCCATGGTGACTTTCAAGGTCACATCACCCGTTTCAAATCCCAAGGCTCGGGCAACCACGTAGTGCCCCATTTCGTGATTCGCGATCTGCAATGCATGTTCCCGTATAGCGGGAGGCATTTTCTTCATCATTCCCATCATCTCCCGTCACAGCCCTCCGTTGCGTATTCGACTATGAGAGTAACGGCTCGTGTCCATGCTATCGACCAGTGTTTAGCCAACCTAAATCAATCATTAACCATTTCGTTACATCAGTGTCCTGGTAAACCGACCGAGACGCATCTGATGATCCGGAAAAGGAATTTTTATGGTCGATATCACGCGTCGTTCAATCATGGGGTTTGCTGCCGCCCTGCCTTTTTTGGCGCACACACCGTGGGTTCGGGCGCAGAGTCCGACGGTCGCCGCGCCCGTTCCGTCCGATGAAATACTGATCAACTTCAATGAAAGCCCATGGGGGCCTACGCCTGCTGCCCGGCAAGCGATGGAACGAGGGATCGCCTTATGCGGGCGCTACCCCTATAAAACCCAATACAAACTCAATGCCCTGTTCGCCCGCCAACAAGGCGTGCCGCAAGAGTACGTTCAGACCTATAGCGGCTCCAAAGCGGCCTTGCAGCACGCGGTGCATGCCTTTACACAGAACGCCAGTCTGGTGGTCGCTACGCCCTCCTATGAAGATCCCGTTGAAGCGGCGCGCGGTATAAAAGTCCCGGTGCATGAAGTGCCGCTCAATGCTCAACACGCCCACGACGTTCAAGGAATGCTGGCAGCTGACTCGAATGCCGGATTGATCTACCTGTGCAATCCGAATAATCCGACAGGCACAATTACCCCGCGCGCGGACATCGAACGGGTGCTCGCCGGGAAACCCAAGGGCTCGATCCTGCTGGTTGATGAGGCCTACCTCGACTTTTCGGATGTGCCGACCTGCATTCCGCTGGTCAAGGATCATCCAGAGCTGCTGGTGCTGCGCACGTTCTCCAAGATCTACGGCATGGCCGGCGCCCGCCTCGGCGTGGCGGTGGGTCATCCGGCATTGCTTGAGCAACTGGAAGTATTCGGCAATTACAACGTGCCTGCCGTCTCGACGCTGCTCGGCGGGATTGCCAGCCTTGAAGACGCCGAACTGTTGCCCCAGCGAAAGCACAACAATGCCCGACTGCGTGATGAGACCATCGCCTGGCTGAAAACACGCGGCTTTCGCTGCACAGCGTCGCAGGCGAACTGCTTCATGATTGATGTCGGGCGCCCGGGGGATGAAGTCGTGAAGGCACTGGCCGATCGTGGCGTGCGGATTGGTCGGGTCTGGCAGAGCTGGCCGACCTGGGTTCGGGTCAGTGTGGGGACCGACGCGCAAATGCGACGGTTTCGCGAGGCGTTTGGTCAGGTCATCCAAGGCTAGTCCAGACAACCGCCACGAGCACCGTGCAGGATGTGCCTGTAACATGCCTGCCCATTGATCTGTGCCGCTGGAGATGCCCCTTTGCCTGACACCCGCCCGCCCGTCCTTGACGAAATCGACCGCCAATTGATCGCGGCCTTGCAAATCAACGCGCGCGAAAGTGTCGCCATGCTCGCCCGTCAACTGGGCATCGCCCGCACCACCGTCACGTCGCGCCTGGCGCGGCTGGAAAAGACCAAGGTGATCACCGGTTACGGTGTGCGCCTGGGACAGCGCGTGGTGGATGGGGGATTGCAGGCGTACGTCGGGATTACCGTGCAACCGCGGTCCGGCAAGGAAGTGCTGCGTCGTCTCAGCGCCATGGCGCAGGTGCAGCAGCTGTGTGCGGTGAGTGGCGAATTCGATTATGTAGCGTGGTTGCGCACCGACTCGCCGGAGCAGCTGGATCAGTTGCTGGATCAGATTGGCAGTGTCGATGGGGTGGAGAAAACGACGACTTCGATCATCTTGAGCAGCAAGATTGATCGGGGGCAGCCAGTTTGAGTTTCAACCGATAATTCCATTGCCTGATCGAGCCTCATCGCGAGCAGGCTCGCTCCCACATTGAACAGTGTGTAGCGATACGTCGTCATATTGATCAAGTAATTAGCAAAATGACGACACATTGCGTCTTATTAACGTGTTCTACGCTCTCTAGAATGGCTGCCATCTTTTCCTATACTCAGACGCGCACTCTGCGTCAGGTCGCCAGCAAGGTCAGCCATGAACAAGAACAATCGCCATCCTGCAGACGGTAAAAAACCGGTCACCGTTTTCGGCCCGGACTTTCCTTTCGCTTTCGACGACTGGATCGAGCACCCGGCCGGGCTGGGCAGCATTCCGGCACACAATCACGGCGCCGAAGTGGCGATTGTCGGCGCAGGCATTGCAGGCCTGGTGGCCGCCTACGAATTGATGAAGCTGGGCCTTAAACCCGTCGTCTACGAAGCCTCGAAGATGGGCGGCCGTCTGCGCTCGCAGGCCTTCAATGGCGCTGAAGGCATCATCGCCGAGCTCGGCGGTATGCGTTTCCCGGTGTCGTCCACTGCGTTTTATCACTACGTCGACAAGCTCGGTCTCCAGACCAAGCCCTTCCCGAACCCGCTGACGCCTGCGTCGGGCAGCACGGTAATCGATCTGGAAGGTAAAACTCATTACGCACAGAAACTGGCGGATCTTCCTGCACTGTTCCAGGAAGTCGCTGACGCCTGGGCCGATGCTCTAGAAGCCGGCTCGCAGTTCTCCGATATCCAGCAAGCGATCCGTGACCGCGACGTGCCGCGCCTCAAGGAACTGTGGAACACCTTGGTGCCGCTGTGGGACGACCGCACGTTCTATGATTTCGTCGCCACCTCCGAAGCCTTCGCCAAGCTCTCGTTCCATCATCGCGAAGTATTCGGCCAAGTCGGTTTCGGTACTGGCGGCTGGGACTCGGACTTCCCCAACTCGATGCTGGAAATCTTCCGCGTAGTGATGACCAACTGCGACGATCACCAGCACTTGGTAGTCGGCGGCGTGGAACAAGTGCCGCTGGGCATCTGGCGCCATGTGCCGGAGCGTTGCGTGCATTGGCCTGAAGGCACCAGTCTCAGTTCGTTGCACAGCGGCGCGCCACGCTCCGGCGTGAAAAAAATCGCCCACGCACCGAACGGGCGTTTTACCGTCACCGACAACTACGGCGACACACGCGAATACGCGGCCGTACTGACTACCTGCCAGAGCTGGCTGCTGACCACCCAGATCGAATGCGACGAAAGCCTGTTCTCGCAAAAGATGTGGATGGCCCTGGACCGCACCCGCTACATGCAATCGTCGAAAACCTTCGTGATGGTCGATCGCCCATTCTGGAAGGACAAGGACCCGGAAACAGGCCGCGACCTGATGAGCATGACCCTCACTGATCGCCTGACCCGCGGCACCTATCTATTCGACAATGGCGACGACAAGCCTGGGGTGATTTGCCTGTCGTACTCGTGGATGAGCGACGCGCTGAAAATGCTCCCGCACCCGGTGGAAAAACGCGTGAAGCTGGCGCTGGATGCATTGAAGAAGATCTACCCGAAAGTCGATATCGCCGCGCGGATCATCGGCGATCCGATCACCGTGTCCTGGGAAGCCGACCCGCATTTCCTCGGAGCGTTCAAAGGCGCCCTGCCCGGCCACTACCGCTACAATCAGCGCATGTACGCGCACTTCATGCAGGACGACATGCCGGCCGAGCAGCGCGGGATTTTCATCGCCGGCGACGACGTTTCGTGGACGCCGGCATGGGTCGAAGGCGCGGTGCAGACGTCGCTCAACGCGGTGTGGGGGATCATGAAACACTTCGGCGGTGAAACTCACGCCGAAAACCCGGGTCCAGGAGATGTGTTCAACGAAATCGGTCCGATCGCCCTGCCCGAGTAAGAGGAATCCGAAATGCGCGTAGCCCTTTACCAATGTCCACCGCTGCCCCTGGATGTCGCAGGTAATCTGCAACGCCTGCATCAACTGGCGCTGGAGGCCAAGGGCGCAGACTTGCTGGTGCTGCCGGAGATGTTCCTGACCGGCTACAACATCGGCATCGATGCGGTCAGCGTGCTGGCGGAGGTGCACAACGGTGAATCGGCGCAGCAAATCGCGCGCATTGCCAAAACGACAGGGATCGCCATTTTGTATGGCTACCCGGAGCGTACCGAAGACGGGCAGATCTACAACGCCGTGCAGTTGATCGACGCCAATGGCGAGCGGTTGTGCAACTACCGCAAGACTCACTTGTTCGGCGACCTCGACCACTCAATGTTCAGCCCCGGGCCGGACGAGTTTCCGCTGGTTGAACTCAACGGCTGGAAGCTTGGCTTTTTGATCTGCTACGACCTGGAGTTCCCGGAAAACGCCCGGCGCCTGGCATTGGCCGGTGCAGAGCTGATCCTGGTACCGACGGCGAACATGATTCCCTACGATTTCATTGCCGACGTCACCGTCCGCGCACGGGCCTTCGAAAACCAGTGTTATGTGGCTTACGCCAACTATTGCGGGCACGAAGACGAGATCCAGTATTGCGGCCAAAGCAGCATCGCCGCTCCGGATGGTAGCCGCATCGCCCAGGCCGGACTTGATGAAGCGCTGATTGTCGGTGAACTGGATCGTCAGCTGATGATCGATTCCCGCGCCGCCAATCGCTACTTCCTCGACCGCCGTCCCGAGCTATACGGCGAGCTGAACAAGCCCTAATCCGCTAGCATTAGCGCTTCTCTGTTCTGGAAGTGCTCATGCCTGCGCTGAATCACCCTCGCCTTCATACTGAAACCCTCGCCAACGGCCTGCGGGTGACGTTGCGTCATGCGCCGGATTTGAAGCGCTGCGCCGCTGCGTTGCGGGTCGCTGCAGGCAGTCACGACGTGCCACTGGCCTGGCCGGGGCTGGCGCACTTTCTTGAGCATTTGCTGTTCCTGGGTACAGAGCGCTTTCCTGCAGGGCAAGGGTTGATGGCCTACGTGCAAGGTCATGGCGGGCAAGTGAATGCGCGAACCAGCGAACGTACGACGGACTTATTTTTCGAGCTGCCGCCTCAGGCGTTTAACGGTGGGCTGGAGCGTTTGTCAGACATGCTCGCTCATCCGCGTATGAATCCAGACGATCAGCGGCGAGAACGGGAAGTGCTGCACGCCGAATTTGTCGCTTGGTCGCGGGATGCGGCGGCCCAACAACAGTTCGCGCTGTACGATGGACTCTCGGCGGCTCATCCGTTGCGGGCATTCCATGCTGGTAACCGTTACAGCTTGCCGGTGCCGCACCCGGAATTTCAGCAAGCGTTGAAGGGCTTTTATCAGCAGTTTTACCAGACCGGGCAGATGACCCTAAGTTTGGCCGGGCCACAGAGTCTCGATGAGTTGAAGGAGATGGCACAGGCGTTTGCCGATGCTATTCCCTCCGGCGAGAAAGTCCCTCAGACAAAACCCACCCTGTTGATGGATTCTTCAGACAATAGTTATCAACAGGCTGGAGAACGTCGGCTGGATCTGCTGTTCACCTTCGAAACACTGCCCGACTCATCGCCCGAAGCGCTGGCGTTCCTGTGCCACTGGCTGAACGCCAAAAAACCCGGAGGCCTATTGGCGCAGCTGCGAGAGCATGGGCTGGCGGACAACCTGAAAGCCACGCCGCTCTATCACTACGCTGGCCAAGCCTTGCTGCACATCGAACTCACACGGCCCGCCCACGCTACGCAACCGGACAATGTGATCCGCGAACGGCTTCTGGATTGGCTGGGCTTTTTTGCCTCCCATCAGGATTGGGCCGAATTGCGCGAAGAGTACGCCGCCCTGCTGCAGCGCCAACAGCAAGTCAGCAGCGCCCTGCAACTGGCCCAACGAGACAGCGAACAGCTTGAACTCGGATTATCCGAACAGGGCGTTGTCGCCCTCAAGGCAATCCTCAAACAAATCGGCGCTGTGGATAACTTCACCGACCAGTGGCAACTGCCGACCCCCAACCCGTTTTTGCGCGCCGAGACGCCAGCCCCGAATGCCGGATTGATTCGCGGCCAGACCAGCGCCCATCGCGGCCTGCGGACTTTTGCCCAGGATCGCTCACGCAGTCGGCGCGAACGTTCGCCGATGCAGTTCAGTCAGGCGTTGCCGGATAACACGGATGAAGGTGCGGTTTATCTGCGCTGGCGCCTGGAATTCGCACCTCACAGCCGCCTTCAGTCGAATCTGGAAAACAACCTGCGGTTGCTGCGCGAAGATGCGCGTCAGGCCGGTGTCGACTTTTCCTTCAGTGCTTCGGGCAACGAATGGCTATTGAAAATGACGGGGCTGCAGGAACCGATGCCGACAGTCCTCGAACATGCGCTGAAAGAACTGACAAAACCTGATGCCGATTTCTCACAGGAAGAGCCGGCGGCCGTTGCATTGATGCCGATTCGACAATTGCTCAAGGCACTGCCCGATCTATGCCTTGAGCACACCGTAGTCTCAGATGACCTACAGCAACTCTGGTCGGGCGCACGCTGGGACGGTCTGGCAACAAGCCTGTCTACCCAGACACAAGCGGCGATGGGGCTTGCCTTGAGTCGTATTCCCGGCACTGCGGACAGTCAATTGACGCCACCTCCGTCGATTCGCTCGCAGCATCTCTGGAACTCCGTCGATACCGCCTCCAGCGAACACGCGCTGTTGCTCTTTTGTCCGACAGCAACCCATGACATCGCCGATGAGGCCGCCTGGCGTTTGCTCGCACACGTATGTCAGACGCCGTTCTACCAGCGCCTGCGGGTGGAGCTGCAGCTCGGTTACGCCGTATTCAGTGGGCTACGCCAGCTAAACGGTCAGACCGGGCTGCTGTTCGGCGTGCAATCGCCGAGCGTCGCGCCCATGAATTCACTGGAACACATCGAACAGTTCCTCAGCGAACTGGAAGGGATGATCGAACGCATCGATGACGCGACCTTCATCGCTCAGCGCCAAGCCCTGGCCGATCAATTCGACAGCATCGCCCTGCCCAACGCCCAGGCCGCCGAGCTGCTCTGGCAAGGCAAACTGGCCGGCCACTCGTCTGATTACCTGCAGCGTCTGCCTCAGGCGATTCTGATGATCGACCGTGAAGCCTTGCTGGCGGCGGCACAACGACTGAACCGAGCCGACGGCGGATGGCGCTGCCTGGCCAATGGGCCTTGCCCGACTACGCTTTGGCAAGTGGCAAAATGATCATTACCGGCGCTGCAATTAGCTTTCTCAAAGATTCGTGGCCAATCGCTCTGTAATTTTGAGTAACATAGCCACCTAACTATCTGAACATCTCCAGCTGGAGGTGGACTATATGTATAGGTCTCAACTGTCCCATCCACCTGAAGGAGCGCTTCTATGTCCTGGTCCAAACCTGCTTACACCGACCTGCGTATCGGCTTCGAAGTCACCATGTACTTCGCAAGCCGCTAAGCTCTGCCGTCTGGTAGAGAATGCAGTGCTACGCCTCGGCTCGCCGGGGCGTTTTTATTTTCAGCTTTCAATGATGGAGCGGCCATGTTTGTCCAGATTCTAGGTTCCGCCGCCGGCGGCGGTTTCCCCCAGTGGAACTGCAACTGCGTGAACTGCGCAGGTTTTCGCGACGGCAGCCTGCGGGCCGAGGCGCGCACCCAGTCGTCCATCGCGATTTCCGATGACGGCGTGAACTGGGTGCTGTGCAATGCTTCGCCGGACATCCGCGCCCAGCTCCAGAGTTTTGCGCCAATGCAGCCGGGCCGCGCGCTGCGTGACACCGGCATCAGCGCAATCATCCTGATGGACAGCCAGATCGATCACACCACCGGCCTGCTCAGCCTGCGCGAAGGTTGCCCGCATCAGGTCTGGTGCACCGACATGGTCCACGAAGACCTGAGCACCGGTTTCCCTCTGTTCACCATGCTGACGCACTGGAATGGCGGGTTGAACTGGAACCGTATCGAACTCGATCAGAGCTTCACCGTCCCGGCCTGCCCGAACCTGCGCTTCACCCCGCTGCCCCTGCGTAGCGCTGCACCACCGTACTCGCCGCATCGGTTCGACCCGCACCCGGGCGACAACATCGGCCTGATCGTCGAAGATCTGAGCACCGGCGGCAAACTGTTCTATGCACCGGGCCTGGGCAAGGTCGACGTATCGCTGCTGAAGATCATGGCCAGCAGCGATTGCCTGTTGGTGGATGGCACGATGTGGGACGACGACGAAATGCAGCGCCGTGGCGTCGGCACGCGCACTGGCCGGGAAATGGGCCACTTGGCGCAGAACGGCCCTGGCGGCATGCTCGAAGTGCTGGAACAGCTGCCCAAGCAACGCAAAGTGCTTATCCACATCAACAACACCAACCCGATTCTCGATGAAGATTCGCCGGAGCGTGCGGAGCTGGTTCGGCGCGAGGTTGAAGTGGCGTATGACGGCATGAGTATTGTGTTGTAGGAAACCGAGACCGCTGCGCGGTCTATCGCGAGCAGGCTCGCTCCCACACTGGATGGGGTTGCCACGCGAAACCCTGTGGGAGCGAGCCTGCTCGCGATGAGGCCCGCACAAGCGCTACACATCTAGGTTTGTTTCCCGGAGAACCGCAATGACTGACACCGCAATGTCCCCCGCCGAATTCGAAGCGGCCCTGCGCGCCAAGGGTGCCTACTACCATATCTATCACCCGTATCACGTGGCGATGTATGAAGGCCGGGCGACGCGCGAGCAGATCCAGGGTTGGGTCGCTAACCGTTTCTATTACCAGGTGAACATTCCACTCAAGGATGCCGCGATTCTGGCCAACTGCCCGGACCGGGAGATTCGTCGCGAGTGGATTCAGCGTTTGCTGGACCATGACGGCGCCCCCGGCGAAGAGGGTGGTATCGAAGCCTGGCTGCGCCTCGGCCAAGCCGTCGGCCTCGACCCGGATCAACTGCGCTCTCAGGAACTGGTGCTGCCTGGCGTGCGTTTCGCCGTCGACGCCTACGTCAACTTCGCCCGCCGGGCCCGTTGGCAGGAAGCCGCCAGCAGTTCGCTGACCGAGCTGTTCGCGCCGCAGATCCACCAATCGCGCCTCGACAGCTGGCCGCAGCATTACCCGTGGATCGACCCGGCCGGCTACGAGTATTTCCGCACTCGCCTAGGCCAGGCGCGCCGGGATGTGGAGCATGGTCTGGCGATCACTTTGCAGCACTACACTACCCGGGAAGGCCAGGAGCGCATGCTGGAAATTCTCCAGTTCAAACTGGACATTCTTTGGAGCATGCTCGATGCCATGAGCATGGCCTACGAACTGAACCGCCCGCCGTACCACAGCGTGACCGAACAGCGGGTCTGGCATAAAGGAATCACCTTATGAGTTTCGATCGCAGCAAAACCCCGACCTGGCGTCCCGGCTACCGTTTCCAGTACGAACCGGCGCAAAAAGGCCATGTGCTGCTCTACCCGGAAGGCATGATCAAACTCAACGACAGCGCCGCGCTGATTGGCGGCTTGATCGATGGCCAGCGGGACGTCGCAGCGATCATCGCCGCACTGGACGCGCAGTTCCCCGACGTGCCCGAGCTTGGTGAAGACATCGAGCAATTCATGGAGGTTGCCCGTGCTCAGCACTGGATCGAACTTGCCTGACTCCACGTCAATCAAGTTACCGCCCAAGCCTGAAATCGGCCTGCCACTGTGGTTGCTGGCCGAGCTGACCTATCGCTGCCCGTTGCAATGCCCGTACTGCTCCAATCCGCTGGATTTCGCCGAGCAGGGCAAAGAGTTGACCACCGAGCAGTGGATCAAAGTCTTTCGCGAAGCCCGGGAGATGGGTGCGGCGCAGCTGGGTTTTTCCGGCGGTGAGCCGCTGGTGCGCCAAGACCTCGCCGAGTTGATCTTTGAAGCGCGCAAGCTGGGTTTTTATACCAACCTGATCACCTCCGGCATCGGCCTCACTGAACAGAAAATCAGCGACTTCAAGAAGGCCGGTCTGGACCACATCCAGATCAGTTTTCAGGCCAGCGACGAGCAAGTGAATAACCTGCTGGCCGGCTCAAAAAAGGCCTTCGCGCAAAAGCTCGAAATGGCTCGCGCGGTGAAGGCTCACGGCTACCCGATGGTGCTGAACTTCGTCACCCATCGGCACAACATCGACAAGATCGACCGGATCATCGAGCTGTGCATTGCCCTTGAAGCGGACTTCGTCGAACTCGCGACGTGCCAGTTCTACGGCTGGGCCCAGCTCAATCGGGTTGGCCTGTTGCCGACTAAAGAACAATTGGTTCGCGCCGAACGCATCACCAATGAATACCGCGCCAAACTGGAAGCCGAAGGGCATCCGTGCAAGCTGATTTTCGTGACGCCGGACTATTACGAAGAACGCCCGAAAGCCTGCATGAATGGCTGGGGCAGTATTTTTCTGACAGTCACCCCGGACGGAACCGCCCTGCCTTGTCATGGTGCCCGACAGATGCCGGTGCAGTTTCCCAACGTGCGCGACCACAGCATGCAGCACATCTGGTACGACTCGTTCGGTTTCAACCGCTTTCGCGGTTACGACTGGATGCCCGAGCCGTGCCGCTCCTGTGACGAGAAAGAAAAAGACTTCGGCGGCTGTCGCTGTCAGGCGTTCATGCTCACGGGTGACGCGAGCAACGCCGACCCGGTGTGCAGCAAGTCGGAACATCACGGCGTGATTCTCAAGGCCCGCGAAGAAGCCGAACACGCGACCCAGACCATTGAACAACTGGCCTTTCGCAATGAACGAAACTCACGCCTCATCGCCAAAAGCTGAACCCTTGAGCGCCGCCAGGGCTGTCGCGTCCGGCATCGACTTCGCCGAGTTACAGGTCGGGCAACATGGCCTGTTCTGGAACGAATACCGCCCCGAGGACGCCGCCTGCCGGATCTGGCAGTGGCGCGACGGCCAGGCTCGTTGCCTGACGCCGCCCACCTTCAGTGTGCGCAGCCGGGTGTACGAATATGGCGGCGGCGCGTTTTGTCTGACCGATGACGGGCTGGTTTTCGTCAACGAGGCCGATCAGCAGCTGTATCGGCAATCGCTGACGGGTGAGGCACCTGAGGCCCTGACTTCAAATGAATGCCGTTACGGCGATCTGCAATTCGCCGACGGGCAGGTGCTGGCGGTGGAAGAGAACCGCGATCAACATCGCCTGGTGGCTCTCGATCTGGTTGACGGCCAACGTCATCTGCTGGCCGAAGGTGCCGATTTCTACTCGGCACCGACCGTGAGCCCTGACGGGCAGCGTCTGGCCTGGATCGAGTGGAATCGCCCGGATCAGCCCTGGACCGTTACCCGCCTGATGGTTGCCGAACGCCAGAGCGATCGCAGTTTTGCGCAACCTCGATGTGTGGCCGGCGATAGTGCCCAGGAGTCACTGCAACAACCTCGATTCGATAACAGCAGCCGCCTGTATTGTCTGACGGATCGCGGTGGTCTCTGGCAGCCGTGGGTGGAGTCGAGCAACGGTCTGAGTCCACTTCCAAGCGCTGCCGCCGACCATGGACCCGCGCCTTGGCAACTGGGTGGTTGCACCTGGTTACCGTTGAGCGAAGACACTTATCTGGCGAGTTGGACCGAAGGTGGTTTTGGTCGACTGGGGCTTTGTCATGGCGATGGTTCCCGTGACGATTTCACTGGCGACTACAGCCGCTTCCGCCATCTCGCACAGGATGAGCACTTCATCTACTGCATCGCCGCTTCACCGGTCAGTTCATCGGCAATCATTGCCATCGACCGTGAAACACGCCAGGTCAACGTTCTGGCCGGCGGTATCTCACCGCTGCCCGCCGAACAGATCAGTCGCCCGCAAACCCTGCGTTATCCAAGCGGTTCGGGCGAGGCCCACGGTTTCTTCTACCCGGCAATGACCAACGACACGAAACCGCCGTTGGTGGTGTTTATTCACGGCGGCCCGACTTCAGCCTGTTACCCGATGTTCGACCCGCGAATCCAGTATTGGGCGCAACGCGGCTTCGCCGTGGCCGACCTCAATTACCGAGGCAGCAGCGGCTATGGCCGCGCTTATCGCCAGGCGCTGCATTTGAGCTGGGGCGAGGTGGATGTGGAAGATGCCTGTGCGGTGGTGGCCTACCTCGCCGATCAGGGACTGATCGACGGCGACAAAGCGTTTATTCGTGGAGGCAGCGCCGGTGGCTACACCACGTTGTGCGCACTGGCCTTTCACAAGGTCTTTCGTGCGGGTGCCAGCCTGTATGGCGTCAGCGATCCTGTTGCGCTAGGCCGTGCTACGCACAAGTTCGAAGGTGATTATCTGGATTGGTTGATCGGCGACCCTGAACAAGACGCCGAACGCTACGCCGCACGTACGCCATTGCTGCACGCGAATGACATCAGCGTTCCGGTGATTTTCTTTCAGGGCGAACTGGACGCCGTGGTGGTGCCGCAACAGACCCGCGACATGGTCACTGCGCTACAGGACAACGGCCTTCTGGTCGAAGCGCATTATTACGCCGACGAGCGCCATGGCTTTCGCAAGGCCGGCAATCAGGCCCATGCGCTGGAGCAGGAGTGGCTGTTTTATCGGCGGGTGATGGAGTTGGCGGACTGAAGCCTGCGCTCAGTGCAGGTGTTTGCGGTGCCCATTTGTGAGCAAGCCCGCTCCCACACTGGACCTTCTGTGAACACATTATGTGTGAACAGCAGAGATCAAATGTGGGAGCGGGCTTGCTCGCGAATGCGATCTAATCGGCGCGGCCAGACTCAGCGCTTGGCGATGATATACACCGCATGCACGATCCCCGGAATGTAACCGCACAACGTCAGCAGAATGTTCAGCCAGAATGCCCCGGCGAAACCGACTTGCAGAAACACACCCAGTGGCGGCAACAGAATGGCGATGATGATGCGAATAAAATCCATGGGGAAGCTCCTGATTGATGTTGGCTCTATGGGCCATACAGTTTATCGACACTGCGGTGTTCTTCAGGGTTCAGTGTGGATTCGGATTGCAGCCCTTAGTTGCGGACTTTGCTGGAGGAAATAGAAGTCTGGAGGAATACCTGAGCAGGCCGGGGATACTGGACGGGTTGAGCTGAGCACTTTTTTCCAGGCAAAAGAAAACCCCGCCGAAGCGGGGCTTTGCAGACTGTTTCCCTGACATCCATTTCACTCCGCCGTCCTGGCAGAATCCTACGTGTCCGTGTTGTTGCTTTGCGCTTCCTGCGCGACGTCCATGTGAAGTAGATTAGCTCTGGATCCAATCTTCGCCTATGGGAAAACAGCAGCACGTTATGTAAGAGAATGCTTACATAACGTTAAAGGGTCAGAATTGTCCTGCGTCCAGCAGGAACAGCGATTCGCTGCCCGCCTTTACCGACGCGCTCAACGAGTGAATACGCGGCAGCAGACGTGCGAAATAGAACCGCGCCGTACCGAGTTTGCTCGCGTAGAAATCGTCCTCCGCTTCCTTACCGAAAGCTGCCTTGGCCATCAGTGCCCACATGTAGGCGTAGGCCATGTAGCCGAATGCCTGCAGATACTCGACCGACGCCGCGCCGATCTCGTTCGGGTTATTTTTTGCACGATCCAGCAACCACGCGGTCAGTTCGTCGAGGGTGTCCACTGCATCATTCAGCGGCTGGGTGAACTCCGCCAGGTCAGCATTGGCTGTCGCGGTGAAGTGACGAATCTCGTCGGCGAACAGTGTGTAGAACGCCCCGCCGCTGCCGACGATCTTGCGTCCTACAAGGTCCAGCGCCTGAATACCGTTGGTGCCTTCGTAGATTTGCGTAATGCGAACATCGCGCACCAGTTGCTCCTGGCCCCATTCACGGATGTAGCCGTGACCGCCAAACACCTGCTGGCCGTGAACCGTGGTTTCCAGACCCAGGTCGGTCAGGAATGCCTTGGCCACCGGGGTCAGCAATGCAACCAGGTCTTCTGCGCGCTTGCGGGTGGTGGCGTCTTCGCTGAACTTGGCGGTGTCCAGCTGCATCGCCACGTAAGTCGAGAAAGCACGGCCGCCTTCGTTCGAGGCTTTCATGGTCAGCAGCATGCGACGCACGTCCGGGTGGACGATGATCGGGTCAGCGACCTTGTCTTTGTTTTGCGCGCCGGTCGGCGAGCGGCTTTGCAGACGGTCGCGAGCATACTCGATAGCGTTTTGGTACGAACGCTCGCCAGTGGCCAGGCCCTGGATGCCGACGCCCAGACGCTCGTAGTTCATCATGGTGAACATCGCCGCCAGGCCTTTGTTCGGCTCGCCGACCAGGTAACCCACGGCTTCGTCAAAGTTCATCACGCAGGTCGCGGACGCCTGGATGCCCATCTTGTGTTCGATCGAACCGCAGTTCGCCGGGTTACGTGCGCCCAGGCTGCCATCGGCATTGACCATGAACTTGGGCACCAGGAACAGCGATATGCCTTTCGGCCCCGCCGGTGCGTCCGGCAGTTTGGCCAGTACCAGGTGAATGATGTTTTCGGTCAGGTCGTGTTCACCGCCGGTGATGAAGATTTTGGTGCCGCTGACTTTGTAGGAACCGTCGGCCTGAGGCTCGGCCTTGGTGCGGATGATCCCCAGGTCAGTACCGGCATGCGGCTCGGTCAGGCACATGGAGCCGGCCCAGACACCGGCGTACATGTTTGGCAGGTACGCCGCTTTCAGCTCTTCGCTGGCGTGGGCGTTGATCGACAGGCAGGCGCCGGCGGTCAGCATCGGGTACAGACCGAACGACAGGCTCGCAGAGTTGACCATTTCTTCGACCTGCGCCGAAACCGCCTTGGGCATGCCCATGCCGCCGTAGGTCGGATCGCCACCGACACCGACCCAACCGCCTTCAGCGTAAGTCTGATAAGCCTGTGGGAAACCGGCCGGGGTGGTGACGGCACCGTCGGCCCAGCGGCAACCTTCTTCGTCAGCCGCGCGGCTCAGGGGCGCGATGCTTTTGCTGGTGACCTTGCCGGCTTCTTCGAGAATGGCTTCGACCGTTTCAGCATCGACAGTCTCGGCCAGCGCAGGCAGTTCGGCCCAGAGTTTGGCGACCTCGAAAACTTCATTGAGGACGAAGCGCATATCGCGCAGGGGCGCTTTGTAGTCAGCCATGGCAAACCTCGCAAGATCTAAACAGGTGGTTCGTAGAATAGTGATTTCGTTGTGTCCGAGTGTACCTCAACAACTTTTACGACACATAGGGTCAACTCATGACTGTTTTGTTATTTTTAGTCACAAGCATTTCAGCGGAGATAGTTATCGCCTGCCAGAACGCATTCGCGGGCAAGCCTCGCTCCTACAGGTTGTGTCGCATGCATTTCACATGGACGACATAAAACCGTAGGAGCGAGGCTTACCCGCGAAGCTTTTCGGGTAACCGTCAGAGCGCAAACAACTCCGCCGGCAGCTTCATCAGGCAATCGCTGCCCGCCTCGATGGCCGCCCGATGAGCAGCCGTACGCGGCAGCAAACGCTTGAAGTAAAACTCGCTGGTCGCCAGTTTGCCTTTGCAGTAATCGGCATCGCCGCCGCTCGCATCCAACTGCGCCTGAGCCACCAACGCCATGCGTAGCCACAGGTAGCCGAGGATGATATAGCCGCTGTACATCAGGTAATCCACCGAGGCAGCGCCGACTTCATCCGGATTTTTCATCGCGGCCATGCCGACCTTGGTGGTCAACTCGCCCCACTGCTGATTCAGACTATTGAGCTGCGCCACGTAGCTGCCGAGTTGCGGATGCTCAGCGTTTTCCGCGCAGAATTTATGGACGATTTTGGTGAAGCCGCGCAGCAGTTTTCCCTGACTGCCAAGGACTTTTCGCCCAAGCAGATCCAGCGCCTGAATGCCGTTGGTGCCTTCGTAGATCGGCGCGATCCGGCAGTCGCGAACCAGCTGCTCCATGCCCCACTCACGAATGAAACCGTGGCCGCCAAACACCTGCATGCCGAGGTTGGTCACCTCCAGCCCGGTGTCGGTCATGAAGGCTTTGCAGATCGGCGTCAGGAATGCCAACAGGTCTTCGGCGTCCTGACGCGCCGTTTCATCCGGGCTCAGATGTGCAGCATCCAACAACTGTGCGGTGAAGTAAGTCAGCGCCCGGTTGCCTTCGTTGAAGGCCTTCATGGTCAGCAACATCCTGCGTACATCGGGATGAACGATGATCGGGTCGGCGACTTTTTCCGGTGCTTTCGGGCCGGTCAGCGAGCGCATTTGCAGGCGGTCGTTGGCGTATTTGATCGCACCCTGGAAACTTGCCTCACCCAGACACAGACCTTGCATGCCGGTGCCGAGCCGCGCGTGGTTCATCATGGTGAACATGCAGTTCAGGCCCTTGTTCGGCTCACCGATCAAGAATCCCTTCGCGTCATCGAAATTCAGCACACAGGTGGCCGAGGCCTTGATGCCCATTTTGTGTTCGATCGAGCCGCAGGAAACGCCATTGCGCTCACCCGCCTCGCCCTCGGCATCGGGTAGGTATTTAGGAACGATAAACAGCGAAATGCCCTTGGTACCGGCAGGCGCGTCCGGCAGTTTGGCCAGCACCAGGTGAATGATGTTGTCACTCATGTCGTGTTCGCCGGCGGAGATGAAAATCTTGCTGCCGGAGATCGCGTAACTGCCATCGGCCTGAGGCACGGCGCGGGTCTTGATGATGCCCAGATCGGTGCCGCAATGGGCTTCGGTCAGGCACATGGTGCCGGTCCATTGGCCTGCGGTGAGCTTGCTCAGATAGGTTTGTTTCTGTTCTTCGGTGCCATGGGCGTGAATCGCCGACATCGCACCGTGAGTCAGGCCGGGGTACATGCCCCAGGAGGTATTGCTGGAACCGACCATTTCACTGATGACCAGCCCCAAAGAACTGGGTAAACCCTGGCCGCCGTAAGCCGGATCCGCCGCCAGACCATGCCAGCCGCCTTCCACGTACTGCGCGAAAGCCTGCTTGAAACCTGTAGGCGTTGTGACCACGCCGTTGTCGAAATGGCAGCCTTCTTCGTCGCCGCTTCGGTTCAGCGGTGCGAGAACGTTCTCACAGAATTTCGCGCCTTCTTCAAGGATCGCATTGATCATGTCCGGGCTGGCATCGGTGGCGCCCAGCGCGGCGTAGTTGCTGTGAAAATCGAAGACGTGGTCGATCAGAAAGCGCATATCGCGCAGGGGAGCTTTGTACTCGGGCATGGTCATTTCTCCGGCAGCAGATTGCTCAAACCTACTGCCGCGCACCACGCCTCACAATCACAGTCCAGACGCTGAATGCGCCATCATCACTCAACCCGCAGCGGCGTCCATGCGCACCGCGCCACGGCGGTTCTGACCGAAAGCCATCACACAGTTTCGCCCCGCGCCTTTGGCGCTGTAGAGCGCCTGGTCAGCGGATTTGAGCACTTCTTCCGGCGTGCGCTGCTCCAACCGCTCGGCGACACCAATGCTGACGGTGACCGATACACTCGAGGCGCCTGAACCGGCGCGGCGCTGGCGTCCCTGTTGGTCATCCTGGGGACGGTTGTCCTGATTGCGCAGCTGGATGTTGTAGGTGGCGATGGATTCGCGGATGACTTCCAGGTGCGGCATACACTCTTCGAGGGTTTTGCCTGCGAACACCAGAGCAAATTCTTCACCGCCGTAGCGATACGCCCTACCGCCCCCGCTGATTTTCGACAGCTTGCTGGCGACCAAGCGCAACACCTGATCGCCGACATCGTGGCCGTGGGTGTCGTTGAATTTCTTGAAGTGATCGACGTCGCCCATGGCCAGCACGTAATTGCGCCCCAGCCGTTGCATGCGTTCGTTCAGGGCGCGGCGACCCGGCAGGCCGGTGAGCTCATCGCGGAACGCCATCTGATAGGCTTCATGGGCAACTGCAGCGGCAATCATCAACATCACCTGGCTGCACATGATGTTCAGGGTAAACGGCAGGATGAAGGTCTTCGGCAACATCCAGAACAATCCCAACAGACCCACCAATTGCGCAGCATGCAAGGGTCTTGGGTTGCGCCAGTATTGCCAGGCCAGTAACAGGAACGAGGCGATGAATACCGGGTAGGACAACTGGATCAGACTCATCCAGGCGCCATGCAGGGCTGGCCAGCGGATCTCCGAGAGCCACATCAACAACGCCTGTGGGTAACTCTGTTCCAGCCCCAGCGCCACGCTGCCGAACGCCAGCAACACGGCGAAACGCGCCACCATGTCCTGAAACAGATGGGTGCGCTCCTGCCAGGCGGCGAACAAGCCGAAGAGTAATGGCAGCAACAGACAGCACAGATGGAAGACCACGCCGGCATCGTCACGGACTCTACCGTTGTCGCGGTAGTAGTCGGTCTGGGTGTCAAGCAAAAAGTAGGCGATGTACACCGTGACCATCAGGAACAGCTCGCGCTGTCGCCGATAAACCGCACAATACGACCCGCCAAGCAGCAGGACCATGGTCGGCAGGACATTGAACAATGACGTGAAGAATACGTTGAGATCTTTGACGTAGGCCGCGGCAAGCCCCGCCAGTAACAGGACCAGCGACGGCAGGAAATGGTTGATATGAACAGCAGAAGAACGCGGCAAGGGGTTGAGCTCCGGCCCGGGCAAATCAAAGATGGCATTGCGCCTTCACTTGGCGCAATTAAGCACACGCAATGTGATCTGCATCACACCACACCCTCTATAACGGCAGGAATTCGGTTTTTCTGAGCGATTTGCCAGGTATTTCAGAAAAAAAGTGGCTGATAGCCATTAGATCGATCAACCATGGCTTTTGACAGACTTTGGATCGCCGGAGCAGGAAAGCCTTCAGAGCCTGGCGTTTGGCAATACCATGCCTCATGCAACATGCGCGCCACTTACAACTGTCATTTCTGACAGTATCGGTCGTTGTTTTAACGGCGTTTAATTCCCTGTACCACTCACCGGAGCCCGACCACCACTTTCGGGATAGGAGAGTGTCGTCCGAACCTGACAGGAGTGACACGTATGGAAGAGCCAATTATCGGGGCAGTCAGCACCACTTCACTTGCTCTGATTCGTGATGCGATACCCAGGCTGCTACCGCTGAGCGTGGCGGAAGCCATACCCAATTCCGGTAACTTGATTCCCCTGACGGCGGCGGCACGTGACCTGCGTATTGGCATCCCGGCATTGCCACAGCCCGGTCCCGCCGGGTCGCGCCCCATTATCCGGATATACGCAGAGTTACCGTCTCCGGGTGAGTATGAAATCCTTGCCCACCATCAAATGGCGGCGTATCCCACCGGGGATTTCGAGGTGCTTGTACCGCGCCGTAAGGTCGGCAGTGAAGGCGAGTATCGGCTCACGTACGTTCTGGATGACGGCGACAATCGACTGAGCGCCACCGCCAGCACCCGGTTGCTGATTAAGAAGACTGCACCTTTTGGCTACCTGTCCATCACACCACCGCGCCCACTGCCGCCGGAGAATCTGGCGACGCCACTGATTACCGATGAATACCTGGCCAACAATGACCCTGTCTTGTTTCGGATTCCTGAGCATGCAGAGATCAACAACCAGACAGCGTTGCGCGGAGTGTTCTACTACGGACACACCGACGTCCACATGCAGGTGCCGTATACCCCACCGATTACCCTGCCTGACTTGCCGGCTGATCGCCTTATTCCCGTGTCGGCGGCCACTATTCGCAACCGTGGCAACGGCACGCAGCAACTGACCTACCGCCTCATTGACCAGGCGGGTAACCGTGCGCGGGACTCGCAGATACTTGAGATCAAGGTAGCCGTGCGAATCACCCCTACGAACATCGCCATACCCCGGGTGCCTCTGGCGATTGCGCCCGACAACACAGTGACTCTGGGGGATATCAACCAAAGTGAGCCGGCCGGGATGGAGGTGTGGCTGGACAGTGTTGACGGTTTGCAGATCGGCGACTCCATCACGGTGCTCGTCGGTGCGCTGGCGGCATTGGTTGTTGTGTATGCAGGGCAGTCGTTGCCGATGCGGTTGGTGGTACCTGCGGCACGCGTGCAAGCCGCTGTTCCGGGAGCCACCACCAATGATACGCCGGCCTCCGTCAGGTTCAGGATCATCAGTGGCGGGCGAAACTTCGACGGGCTGGACGCCAGGAATCTGATCTTCAATCTGTCGACCTTCATGCAGTTGCTGCCGCCAGTGGTGAGAAACCTGAACGACGGCAATCTCACCTGCAACTCCCCACAACCCGGCAACCTGCCCTATTCCAACCGTTTCATTGAGGTGTATATCCCTCCCTCGGTGCTCTTGCGGGCCAATGCGACCGTTACTGTGAACTGTGCACTCAGTCGACAGGACGATGGCTCGACGCTGATCAATCCGCCAGTCACCGTCTCCGCCTTGCTGTCAGCCGACGCTGCGACGCTGGGTCAGACCTTGAACGTGCCGTATCCATTGACCATGGGCCTGATCGGCAGAGGGGTAATGTACGTTTTCTATACGACGCTCAATGCGGCCGGGCAAGCGATTCGGTCAGCACCGGTGGCTGTACCGGTCAGGGGGGTTTTGCCGGGGAACTTCTATTGCGACGGCACGCCTTTTATCCCGACGCCTTGATGGATGCTGCAGCGTTGCGCGTCTGGCGCCCATAAAAAAAACCGCCGCTCCCAAAAGAAGCGGCGGTTTATTGAAGAGTGGCGTGAGGCTTAGTAACCCAGCGCGAAGTCTTCTTCTTTCATGTCCATCAGGTTGTTGGCGCCCGACAGCATGGTTACAACGTGAGTGCGGGTACGCGGCAGGATACGCTGGAAGTAGAAGCGCGCAGTCTGCAGCTTGGCGGTGTAGAACGCCTCTTCGGTGGTGCCGGCAGCCAGTTTCTCGGCAGCCAGACGCGCCATGTCAGCCCAGAAGTAGGCAAGGCAGGCGTAACCGGAGTACATCAGGTAGTCCACCGACGCGGCGCCAACTTCTTCGCGGTCTTTCATGGCAGCCATACCGACCTTCATGGTCAGCTCGCCCCACTCTTTGTTCAGCGCAGCCAATGGCTCGACGAACTCTTTGACCGCGTCGTTGCCTTCGTTGGTCTGGCAGAACTTGTGGACGATCTTGGTGAAGCCTTTGAGCGCTTCGCCTTGAGTCATCAGCACTTTACGGCCCAGCAGGTCGAGTGCCTGGATACCGGTGGTGCCTTCGTACAACATCGAAATGCGGCTGTCGCGAACGTTCTGCTCCATGCCCCACTCGGCGATGAAGCCGTGGCCGCCGTAGATTTGTACGCCGTGGTTAGCGGATTCGAAACCGACTTCAGTCATGAAGGCTTTGGCGATCGGCGTCATGAAGGCCAGCAGTGCGTCGGCTTTCTTCTTCTCTTCTTCATCGACGCCGTACTTGACGATGTCGACTTGCTTGGCGGTGAAGTAAACCATCGCACGGTTGCCTTCGGCGAACGCCTTCATGGTCAACAGCATGCGACGTACGTCAGGGTGAACGATGATCGGGTCAGCGGCTTTGTCCGGCGCTTTCGGGCCAGTCAGGGAGCGCATTTGCAGACGATCGCGAGCGTATTTCAGGCCGCCCTGGAAACCGATTTCGGCGTGAGCCAGACCTTGCAGCGCGGTACCCAGACGTGCGGTGTTCATGAAGGTGAACATGCAGTTCAGGCCTTTGTTCGCCGGGCCGATCAGGTAACCGGTGGCCGCGTCGAAGTTCATCACGCAAGTGGCGTTACCGTGGATGCCCATCTTGTGTTCCAGGGAACCGCAGGTCACAGCGTTGCGTGCGCCAATCGAGCCGTCTGCGTTCGGCAGGAACTTCGGAACGATGAACAGGGAAATGCCTTTGGTACCGGCCGGTGCATCCGGCAGACGTGCCAGAACGATGTGGACGATGTTGTCGGCCATGTCGTGTTCGCCGGCCGAGATGAAGATCTTGGTGCCAGACACTTTGTAGGAACCGTCGGCCTGAGGCTCGGCTTTGGTGCGCAGCATGCCCAGGTCGGTGCCGCAGTGCGGTTCGGTCAGGCACATGGTGCCGGTCCATTCGCCGGAAACCAGTTTGGTCAGGTAAGCCTCTTGTTGCTCAGGCGTACCGTGTTCGGAAATGGTGTTCATCGCGCCATGGGACAGGCCTGGGTACATACCCCACGACCAGTTGGCTTCGCCAACCATTTCGCTGACAGCCAGCCCCAGAGACTCTGGCAGGCCTTGGCCGCCATGCTCTACGTCGTGAGCCAGGCTTGGCCAGCCACCTTCGACGAATTGCTTGTAGGCTTCTTTGAAACCGGTCGGGGTTTTAACGCCGGACTCGCTCCAGGTGCAGCCTTCGGTGTCACCCACGCGGTTCAGCGGAGCCAGCACCTGCTCACAAAACTTGGCGCCTTCTTCGAGAATGGCGTCAACCATGTCTGGAGTTGCGTCTGCACAAGCCGGAAGGCTCTGATAGTGCGCTTCGTAGCCGAGCAGTTCGTCACGAACGAAGCGAATATCACGCAAGGGGGCCTTGTAGTCAGGCATAGCGATAAACCTCTGCTGATGTAACCGGGAATGAACGACCGCGTTGATTTGTTGTGGCGGTCAAACAGTTGTTTGAAACATACGTTTACGCCCAATTCTTGTCAAGCGCCGATCTTTTGCCGTTCGTCATCGCGTCATGAAAACCTCGGACACGCCGCTGCCCACCGCCGTTGACTGAGCAACACGCCATGTAGGAGAGATTAGTTGAGGCAGAAGGACTTACGCAGAAAAACGCCGCGAACAGGCGCGGCGTTGGAGTAGCGGATTCAGCGAGGGTTCAGGCAAATGTATCGATCAGCGTACCCAGCATTTCATCGGATGCCTTGGCGACTTTGACGCCCAGTTCCACCTGGAACTTGCCTTGGGACATCTCGACCATATTGCTGGCCAGATCCGATTGCTGGCTGCGGTCTACCGAACGCAGGCGATCAACCTGAACCTCGGAGGATTGACTGGTGACCGAACGTTCGATGGTGTTGTTGGCGATCTGACCCGAAGCCTGATCGACGCGGTTCTGCCCTGTCTGAATAGTGCTCAGACCGGCATAAAAAGCGGTGTTTCCTGAGATTTCCATGGGGGGAACTCGTCCGACAAAGGATCAACAGCGGCCATTGAACCAGACACGCCGACAAAAGGCCCGACAAAAACACTAATGGCACAGTGCCTTGTCATAGGTAAAACCCAAGCAACAAATTCAGTCCAGCAGGTCCAGCTGCAAATGCGCGGCCACCGCGTCGGCTGTCACCGACTTGAGTTTTGGCACTCGCCCCAGGCATGGCGCGGGGATGCGCTCGGCCAATGTCGCGAGGTTCTCTTCAAGGCGCGACGTCTTCGGATCGATGATGTTGGCCACCCACCCTGCCAACTGCAAACCATCTCGTGCGATCGCCTCGGCTGTCAGCAGCGCATGATTGATGCAACCCAGCCGTACGCCGACCACCAGGATCACCGGCAGACCCAGCGCCATCGCCAGGTCCGACAGATTGTCCTGATCCGCCAACGGCACTCGCCAGCCGCCAGCACCTTCGATCAAGGTGAAGTCCGCCTGCATATCGAGAATCTGCCGCATCGGTGTCAACAGTGATTGCACGGTCAACGCCACGCCAGCCTCTCGCGCCGCCAGATGCGGTGCAATCGCCGGTTCGAACGCGACCGGATTGACCTGATCGTAGGTCAACGGTATCGAGCACTCGGCAAACAGTGCCAGCGCATCGGCGTTGCGCAACCCCTTGGGCGTCAGCTCGCAACCGGAGGCCACCGGTTTGCCCGCTGCCGTGCTCAAGCCCGCCAATCGCGCGGCATGCAGCAAGCCTGCGGCGACGGTGGTCTTGCCGACATCGGTGTCAGTACCGGTGATGAAATAGGCTGCACTCATAAGGGTTTCTCCAACACGGCGTAAACCACTTGATAAGTCGCCGGCAGTCCCTGTGCCTGACGATACTGCTCGTAAGCCTCGATCAGGCCGAGGATCCGCGCCCTGCCGGTCAAACCGCCTGGCCGACCGGGGTTCAGGTTATGCGCCCCAAGTGCCTTGAGCTCATGGGTCAGGCTGCGGACATCGGGGTAATGCAACACATGCGGCTGCGTTTCGAGGCTGACGATCTTCAAGCCGCTGCCCGCGCAAAGCTGTTGGTAAACACCGAACTCGCGGAAGCGGTTGACGTGCACCATGCCGTCCACCTGACGCCAGCTGTCGCGCAATTCGTACAGCGTGCCTACACACAGACTAGCAAACGCAAAAACACCGCCCGGTTTCAGTACCCGATACGCCTCATTGAGCACCGAGGCGAAATCCGCGCACCATTGCACCGCCAGGCTGGAGAAGACCAGGTCGCAGGTCGAGTCTTGCAACGGCAAGCGCTCGGCATCGCCCGCGATGAAATGGGTCGCGCCGCCCAAGGGACGAGCGTGATTGAGCATGCCTTCTGCGATGTCCAACGCCACGCCAGCGCTCGCAGGAAACCTCTGCGCCAAGGCTCGGCTGAAATACCCTGTGCCGCAGCCCATATCCAGCCAACGAGCAGGGACAAAATCTTCCGGTAACCGACGTAACAACTCGCTGCCCACGTCGCGCTGCAATTCGGCCACGCTGTCGTAGCTCGCCGCCGCGCGGGAAAAGGATGCCGCCACCTGGCGCTTGTCGGGCAAGCCGCCGGGCAGGTTGGGAAGGGATAAATCAGTCATCACCGAACTCATGCAAAAAGGCCTGAATCGCCCCCGCCACACCGTGAGGGTCTTCCAGAAGAAACGCGTGGCTGGCCTGCTCAATCAGACCGATTTCGACATCCGGCAGCAGCACCAGCAAATCCCCCGCCGCTTCGGCCGGGACCAGCCCGTCGAGGCCGGCGAACAAGTGCAATTGCGGGCCGCGAAACGCTTGCAACGCTTGCCGGGTATCCAGCTGGGCAAGCAACTCCAGGCCGCTCATCAGCACCGGCGAAGATGTATGCGGTGCGCCAGCGAGCAACAGTCGCGACATCCCACGCGGGTCTTCGGCACCTTGGGCGCACAGCAGCGAAAAACGTTTCAACGTCATGCGCGAGTCAGCCTTGCAGCCGGCCAGAAACGCATCGAAGGTTTCGCCGGGCATCGCGCTCGACCATCGTTCATGGGCGACAAAAGAAGGGTTGCTCGCCAGGGTCACCAAGCCGCAGCAGCGGTCACCGCGTCGTGCCGCCAACTCGGACGCCAGCATGCCACCCAATGACCAGCCACCGAGCCAGGCATCCTGCGGCAACGTCGAGTCCAACTCATCGAGCCATTCTTCGAGGTCGCTCGATTCCAGTTCCGGCAATGGCTCGATCTCGACGCGCAGGTGCTCATCCAAACCCCGCAAGGCAGCTGCCAAGGGCTCCAGCGGCGAAATCCCGAGACCCCAGCCCGGCAGCAGAATCAGACGATCACGCATGGCTTGGCTCCGGTCCCAGTTGTTGAAAACAATCGGCCAGTCCATTTAACAATAGCTGTACCTGCGCCTCGCTGTGAGCGGCGGTCAGGGTCACCCGCAATCGGGCACTGCCGGCAGGTACGGTCGGTGGACGAATCGCAGTCACCATCAGCCCGCGTTCGCGCAGCATCTGCGACAACCGCACCGCGCGCCCGGCATCACCAATCATGATCGGCTGGATCGACGTGAAGCTGTCCATCAACTCCAGCCCAATCTGTTCGGCGCCTTGGCGGAACTGACGAATCAGCGTCTGCAGATGCTCACGTCGCCAGTGTTCGCTGCGCAACAGCTCCAGGCTTTTCAGCGTCGCGCAGGCCAGCGCTGGTGGTTGGCTGGTGGTGTAGATGTAAGGCCGAGCGAACTGGATCAGGCTTTCGATCAGCTCTTCACTGCCAGCCACAAAAGCACCGGCCGTACCGAAAGCCTTGCCGAGGGTGCCGACCAGTACCGGCACATCTTCCTGACTCAGACCGAAATGCTCGACGATCCCGCCGCCATTGGCGCCCAGCGGACCAAAACCGTGCGCGTCATCGACCATCAGCCACGCGCCTTTGGCCTTGGCTTCCCGCGCCAGCGCCGGCAAGTCGGCGACGTCACCGTCCATGCTGAACACACCGTCGGTGACCACCAGCGTATTGCCGGAGGCCTTCTCAAGGCGCTTGGCCAGACTGGCCGCGTCGTTATGCAGATAGCGATTGAAACGCGCACCGGACAACAACCCCGCGTCCAGCAACGACGCGTGATTGAGCCGGTCTTCGAGCACCGTATCTCCCTGCCCGACCAACGCGGTGACCGCGCCGAGGTTGGCCATGTAACCGGTGGTGAACAGCAGAGCTCGCGGACGGCCGGTGAACTCGGCGAGGGCTTCTTCCAGTGCGTGATGCGGGCCGCTGTGGCCGATCACCAGATGCGAAGCACCACCGCCCACGCCCCAACGCGACGCTCCGGCGCGCCAGGCTTCGATCACCTGCGGGTGATTGGCCAGGCCCAGGTAATCGTTGTTACAGAACGCCAGCAACGGCTGACCATCGACCACCACTTCCGGCCCCTGAGGGCTTTCGAGCAGCGGACGCTGGCGATAAAGGTTTTCGGCACGACGGGCAGCAAGGCGTGCGGCGAGATCGAAAGACATGCAGGCCTCGAAGGTCATTTCACAATCTGATGCAGGAACATAGGACTTGGCTGCAAACCGAGTCGCGGCCATCGCGGGCAAGCCACGCTCCCACAGGTTCTACGCAGTTCCTTGTGGGAGCGAGCCTGCTCGCGATGAGGCCATGACATCCAACATCTGTGTTGAATATCTAATTGCTATCGCGAGCAGGCTCGCTCCCACAGGGTTTTGCATTCCTTCAGAGAAATCGGTGAAGGTCTCAGACAGCCGCGTTATAGAACTGCTCGCTGCTCTTCTGCTCCACCAGCGCCTGTTCGATGGCGGCCTGATGCACTTCGTCGGCATGCTCTTCGCGGGCTTCCGGCAGGATCCCCAGACGCGAGAACAGCTGCATGTCCTTGTCCGCCTGCGGGTTGGCGGTGGTCAGCAGTTTTTCGCCGTAGAAAATCGAGTTGGCGCCGGCAAAGAACGCCAGGGCTTGCATCTGCTCGTTCATCGCTTCACGGCCCGCGGACAGACGCACGTGGGATTTTGGCATCAGGATGCGAGCGACAGCGAGCATGCGGATGAAGTCGAACGGGTCGACGTCGTCAGCATTTTCCAGCGGCGTACCGGCGACTTTCACCAGCATGTTGATCGGCACCGACTCTGGATGCTCAGGCAGGTTGGCCAGCTGAATCAGCAGGTTGGCGCGGTCGTCGAGGGACTCGCCCATGCCGAGAATGCCGCCGGAGCAGATCTTCATCCCCGAATCACGCACGTAAGCCAGGGTTTGCAGGCGCTCGCTGTACGTACGGGTGGTGATGATGCTGCCGTAGAACTCAGGCGAAGTGTCGAGGTTGTGGTTGTAGTAGTCCAGGCCGGCTTGGGCCAGGGCGACGGTCTGGTCCTGATCGAGACGACCGAGGGTCATGCAGGTTTCCAGGCCCATGGCTTTCACGCCTTTGACCATTTCCAGCACGTACGGCATGTCTTTGGCCGACGGGTGCTTCCACGCCGCGCCCATGCAGAAACGGGTCGAACCGATGGCCTTGGCACGAGCAGCCTCTTCGAGGACCTTCTGCACTTCCATCAGTTTTTCTTTTTCCAGGCCGGTGTTGTAGTGACCGGACTGCGGACAATATTTGCAATCTTCCGGGCAAGCACCGGTCTTGATCGACAGCAGCGTCGAAACCTGGACACGGTTAGCGTCGAAATGCGCGCGGTGCACCGTCTGCGCCTGGAACAGCAGGTCGTTGAATGGCTGAACGAAGAGTGCTTTGACTTCGGCCAAAGACCAGTCATGACGCAGGGTTGCAGTGGTGCTGGCGCTCATGGGCGTTTCCTTGTTTATGCTTGGCAAGCGGCTGGGGAATGGAATACCCACAGACGCGACACGGATGTTCGGCATATTTAAGGAAGAGCGATGCGCTGTCAACCACGATACGTAGGACCGGTTTACAACTGGTTAAACAATAACCAACACTGCTTACTCTGCAGCGAAGCGACAGAAGATATCCGGCCAATCTGTATGGCCTGCGAAACCGACCTGCCCTGGCTGGGCGAGCACTGCCAAACCTGTGCCCTGCCCTTGCCTTCCACGGGCCTGACGTGCGGCCAATGCTTGAAACAACCGCCGGCCTTCGAGCGAGTCGCAGCGCCCTGGACTTACAGCTTTCCGGTCGACAGTTTGATCACCCGCTTCAAGCACAGCGCAAAGTGGCCGTTAGGCCGCCTGCTCGCCGAACTTCTTGCTCAGTTCCTGCAACATCGCTTCGATGAAGACCTGGATCGGCCCGACGCGCTGATACCGGTACCGCTGGCCGCCAAACGCCTGCGCCAGCGGGGTTTCAACCAGGCGGCGATGGTCGCCCGCTGGCTCAGCGTCAGCCTCGATATTCCTTATGATGAAACGCTGCTGCTGAGGATTCAGGACACCAGCGCGCAACAAGAGCTGAATGCCGATGCCCGAAAAAAGAATCTGCGCCACGCCTTTGCCCTGGCGCCCAGGGCCTCGATCAAGGGTCGCCACTTCGCATTGGTCGACGACGTGCTGACCACCGGCGCCACCGCCCAGGCCGTGGCTCGCCTGTTGATGGAGGCGGGCGCCGCGCGGGTCGATGTCTACTGCCTGGCCCGTACCCCAAAACCTGGCGACGCGGTTTGACTTAACAACACAAAAAACTGTGGGAGCGAGCTTGCTCGCGATGGCGGCGCATCAGACACATCAATGTTGACTGTAATGGCCTCATCGCGAGCAAGTTCGCTCCCACAACGATTGGGACCTGACTTGACTCCTGCGCGCCAAGCCGCCAACGTCCTGCCCATCGTCACTGCCCAAAGCGTCTCGCCATGTCCTTGCCTACATTGTTGTCCCAGCACATTGCCCGTCGCCCGCAGCGCATCGCGTTGCTGCAACACATCGCCGAACAAGGCTCGATCACCCGCGCAGCGAAAAGCGCCGGCTTGAGTTACAAGGCGGCGTGGGACGCCATCGACGAGCTGAACAACCTCGCGCAGAAACCGCTGGTGGAGCGTAGCGTCGGCGGCAAGGGCGGTGGCGGCGCCAAACTGTCCAGCGAAGGTGAGCGCGTGTTGCGCCTGTATCAAAAGCTGCAAGCCTTGCAGACTCAGGTGCTGGAAGCCGCCGAAGAAGCCAGTGATCTGGACCTGCTCGGTCGCCTGATGCTCAGAACCAGCGCGCGCAACCAACTGCACGGCAAGGTCGTGGCGATCGATGCACAAGGACGCAACGACCGCATCCGTCTCGAACTGGCCGAAGGTTTGCGGATCGATGCGCAGATCACCCACGACAGCACTCTGCGCCTGGAACTGCAGACCGGCACCGAAGTAGTGGCGCTGATCAAGGCCGGTTGGCTGGAACTGCTGGGCATCGATCAAACCGCAACGCCCGGCAACAATTGCCTGAAGGGCATGATCGAAGAAATCCTCGACGCCGACGACGGCCCCAGCGAAGTGCGCATCGGCCTGCCCAATGGCCAGACACTTTGCGCCCTGGCCGAGCCGCTGCACCTGAAGACCCTCGAACTCACCGCCGGAAAACCGGTGCTGGTGCAATTCGCGCCATCCAACATTCTGCTGGGCACACCGCTCTAGATCAGACACCACACAACCCTGTAGCAGCTGCCGAAGGCTGCGTTCGGCTGCGCAGCAGTCGCCATCCGACGTTGGGAATCGCGGTGGCAGGTTTACGACCGCTTCGCGATCGAACGCAGCCTTCGGCAGCTGCTACAAAAAATCAATGCAGCGGCTGCAACAAAAGCTTCATCAACCACCATTAAGGTGGCTGCAAAAACCCGCAGGGAGCCTGATGTGAGCCTATTAGAAGACAACCAATCCACCGACCTCGAAAAGATGGTCGGCCTCAGCCGTCGTGGCTTCATCAGCGCAGGTGCCCTCTGCGGTGCGGCGATGTTTCTCGGTGGCAACCTGCTGAGTCGCAGCGTGCTGGCCGCCAGCGTCAGCGCCGGTTCCAGCAAACTGTTGGGTTTCGACAGCATCGCCGCCGCCACGACCGATACCATCACCCTGCCGCCGGGCTACAAATCTTCGGTGTTGATCAGCTGGGGCCAGCCACTGCAAAAAAATGGCCCGGCGTTCGACCCGAGCGGCAACGGTACGGCCCAGGCGCAGGAAGTCCAGTTCGGCGACAACAACGACGGCATGAGCCTGTTCGAATTCCCCGGTGAAAAAGACCGGGCGCTGATGGCGATCAACAACGAATACACCAACTACCGCTACCTCTACCCCCACGGTGGTATGCCGCAATCGGCGGAAGATGTGCGCAAGGCCCTGGCCTGCGAAGGTGTGTCGGTGATCGAAGTGCAGCGCCAGAATGGCCAGTGGCAGTTCGTCCAGGGCTCGCGCTACAACCGCCGCATTCACGGCAACGCGCCGATCAGCCTGAGCGGTCCGGCGGCCGGTCACGAGCTGATGAAAACCAGCGCCGACAAACACGGCAAGAACGTCCTCGGCACCTTCCAGAACTGCGCCAACGGCAAGACGCCGTGGGGCACTTATCTGACCTGCGAAGAGAACTTCACCGACTGCTTCGGCAGTAGCAATGCCGAGCAGAAATTCGATGCCGCGCAGAAACGCTACGGCGCGGTGGCGGCCAGTAAAGAAATCAACTGGCATCAACACGATCCGCGCTTCGACCTGGCGAAAAACCCCAACGAACTCAATCGTCATGGCTGGGTGGTGGAAATCGACCCGTTCGATCCGCAGTCCACGCCGGTCAAACGCACCGCGCTGGGCCGCTTCAAACATGAAAACGCCGCACTGGCCGAAACCAGTGACGGTCACGCGGTGGTGTACATGGGCGACGATGAGCGCGGCGAGTTCATCTACAAATTTGTCAGCCGCGACAAGATCAACCATAAAAACCCCAAGGCCAACCGCGACCTGCTGGACCACGGCACTTTGTACGTGGCGCGCTTCGATGCGGGCGACGGCAATGCCGATCACCCGAAAGGCCAGGGTCAGTGGATCGAACTGACCCACGGCAAAAACGGCATCGACGCCAGCAGCGGTTTCGCCGATCAAGCCGAAGTGTTGATTCACGCCCGCCTCGCGGCCAGCGTGGTGAAAGCTACGCGCATGGACCGCCCGGAATGGATCGTCGTCAGCCCCAAGGATGGCCAGGTCTATTGCACGCTGACCAACAACGCCAAGCGTGGCGAAGACGGGCAACCGGTGGGCGGGCCGAACCCGCGCGAGAAGAACGTCTACGGGCAGATTTTGCGCTGGCGCACTGACCGTGACGATCACGGCTCGAAAAGCTTTGCCTGGGATCTGTTTGTGGTCGCCGGCAACCCGGGCGTCCACGCCGGCACGCCGAAGGGCGGTTCATCGAACATCACACCGCAGAACATGTTCAACAGTCCGGACGGCTTGGGTTTCGACAAGGCTGGGCGGTTGTGGATTCTCACCGATGGCGATTCGAGCAATGCCGGTGATTTCGCGGGCATGGGTAACAATCAGATGCTCTGCGCTGATCCGGTCACCGGGGAGATCCGCCGTTTCATGGTCGGGCCAGTGGGCTGCGAGGTGACGGGGATCAGCTTCTCGCCGGATCAGAAAACCTTGTTTGTCGGGATTCAGCATCCGGGGGAAAACGGCGGGTCGACGTTCCCCGAGCATCTGCCCAACGGCAAGCCACGGTCTTCGGTGATGGCGATTTCCCGCGAGGATGGCGGGATCGTCGGCGCCTGATAAGCCCCCCCTCATGATCGTTCCCACGCTCTGCGTGGGAATGCAGCAAGGGACGCTCTGCGTCCCAAAATCGGACGCGGAGCGTCCGGCGAGGCGTTCCCACGCAGAGCGTGGGAACGATCCCATAGGAACGATCCCCCTAAAGAAGCCCCGTCTGCGCTACCATGTTTGGCCCGACGCGGCAGCCTGCTGCGCGCAGGAGTCAGCATGGCCCACCCGTTTGCAACGCTCACCCCAGACCTCGTGCTCGATGCCGTCGAAAGCATCGGCTTTCTCAGCGACGCCCGCATTCTGGCGCTCAACAGCTACGAGAACCGTGTCTATCAGGTCGGCATCGAAGACTCCGAACCGCTGATCGCCAAGTTCTACCGCCCGCAGCGCTGGACCAACGAAGCGATTCTCGAAGAGCACCAATTCACCTTTGAACTCGCCGAATGCGACGTCCCGGTGGTCGCACCGATGATTCACAACGGTGCCAGCCTGCACGAACACAACGGTTTCCGTTTCACCCTGTTTCCCCGTCGCGGTGGCCGTGCGCCGGAGCCGGGCAATCTCGATCAGCTGTATCGCCTGGGGCAACTGCTGGGTCGGCTGCACGCGGTCGGCTCTACCAAACCGTTCGAACACCGTGAAGCGCTGGGAGTAAAGAACTTCGGTCAGGACTCGCTGACGACATTGCTCGAAGGCAATTTCGTACCCAAAAGCTTGCTGCCGGCCTACGAGTCCGTGGCCCGCGACCTGCTCAAGCGGGTCGAAGAGGTCTACAAGGCCACGCCGCACCAGAACATCCGCATGCACGGCGATTGCCACCCCGGCAACATGATGTGCCGCGACGAGATGTTCCACATCGTCGACCTCGACGACTGCCGCATGGGCCCGGCGGTGCAGGATATCTGGATGATGTTGGCGGGTGATCGTCAGGAATGTCTGGGGCAGTTGTCGGAATTGATGGACGGCTACAACGAATTCCACGACTTCGACCCGCGGGAACTGGCGCTGATCGAACCGCTACGCGCCTTGCGCCTGATGCACTACAGCGCCTGGCTCGCCCGACGCTGGGACGACCCGGCCTTCCCTCGCAGCTTTCCGTGGTTCGGCACCGAGCGCTATTGGGGCGATCAAGTGCTGGCGCTGCGTGAACAATTGGCTGCGCTCAATGAAGAGCCACTGAAGCTCTTTTAAATTCAAGATCAAAAGATCGCAGCCTTCGGCAGCTCCTACAGGTGTACGCAATTCCTCCGTAGGAGCTGCCGAAGGCTGCGATCTTTTGCTTTCAGACACGACACATCTATACAACCTCCTTACAATCCCCTCTTTGTTAGCTGCCTAAGCAAGGATTCTCATGCAAGCCGCCAACCCGCGTCGCGGGTACATCCTGGGCCTGAGTGCCTACATCATCTGGGGCCTGTTCCCGCTCTACTTCAAAGCCATCGCCAGCGTGCCCGCCGTGGAGATCATCATCCACCGAGTGCTTTGGTCCGCGCTGTTTGGTGCTTTGCTGCTGCTCGTCTGGAAACATCCCGGCTGGTGGCGCGAGCTGCGTGAGAACCCGCGACGGCTGGCAATCCTGGCCCTGAGCGGCACGTTGATCGCCGCCAACTGGCTGACCTACGTCTGGTCGGTGAACAACGGGCGCATGCTCGAAGCCAGCCTCGGTTACTACATCAACCCGCTGGTAAACGTGTTGTTGGGGATGCTGATCCTCGGCGAACGACTGCGACGCATGCAATGGCTGGCGGTTGGCCTGGCAGCGATCGGTGTCGCGCAGCAGGTGTGGCAAGTCGGCAGTTTGCCCTGGGTGTCGCTGGTGCTGGCATTGACCTTCGGCTTCTACGGATTGATCCGCAAGCAGGCACCGGTCAAGGCGCTGCCGGGGCTGGTGGTGGAAACCTGGATGCTGGTGCCGATTGCTGTCGCCTGGCTACTGTTCAATCCGACGGCGAGCAGCGCGCAAGCCGAATTCTGGACCACCTCTGAAGCCTGGTGGTTGGTGGCTGCAGGTCCGGTGACGCTGGTGCCGCTGGTGTGTTTCAACGCCGCCGCACGGCACTTGCCCTACACCACCCTCGGATTTCTCCAGTACCTGGCGCCGACATTGGTGTTGCTGCAAGCCGTTCTGCTGTTTGGCGAACACTTGTCGTCCAGCACGCTGGTGGCGTTCATCTTTATCTGGGCCGGTCTGGCGGTTTACAGCGTCGATGCGTGGATAAGTCTGCGCCGCCGCAGCTGATCAGAAAACGTACAAACCTCTACAGGCCACGTCTCCCGTGGCCTGCATCCATCCTTCCCAAGGTTATCCACAGCGTGATCCCCGGCGATTGTGCGCAAGTCACTGAAACTGCTGGTTTTTTGATCAGATCCTGAAGAGCCCCGGCCGACGTGGCCTGGCGAGGTGTCTCTACAGGTTATCCACAGGCAGGTGCACGTATAACTTGGATAACCTTTCAGGGTTCGCTACGCAGCACCAATTCGACCATCAGATCGTCCGCCAGGGTTTCCAGGCGCGCTTGCAGCACCTCCAGCGACAAAGTCAGCGGCACCGCGAGAATCGCTTCAGCGTGGAACAAAGGCTCGCTGCTCATCGGCGCCGGGCGTACTTCGGTCACCAGACTTTCCAGGTTCACGCCCTGTTCGCTCAGCAGGCGCGTAATGTCTCGCACGATGCCCGGACGATCATTGCCCACCAGTTCCATGGCAATCGGCTTCCAGGTGCAGGATTGTTCGATGCCGCTTTCGGCGATCATCACGCGAATCCCCTGGGCCGACAGTCCCTGTAGGGCGTCTACCAGTTCATCGTAAGCCTCGGCCGGTACACCCACACGAAGGATCCCGGCGAACTGCCCGGCCATCCGCGACATGCGGCTCTCCAGCCAGTTGCCACCATGCTCGGCAATGCATTGGGCAATGCGCTCGACCTGCCCGGGCTTGTCCAGAGCGAATACCGTGAGTACGAGGTGGTTCATGGCGCAGCCCTCTTGTCATGACTTTTGTTATAGAAAAGCAAGTATAGGCAAGGGGCTGGTTGTGGCGAGGGGGCTTGCCCCCGTTCGGCTGCGCAGCAGTCGCCAAATTGCCAAAATGCGGACTGTTCGGATAGATGCAGGGGGCCGCTTCGCGCCCCAGCGGGAGCAAGCTCCCTCGCCACAAAGAGCAGTGCCCCATAGCAGGGCTTCGAAGATTATGTGTACAAGTTTTTATATTTAACTGGAACAATCTAATAGTTTTTTGAGAACATCCCGTTCCTCGCCATGACCGCAATGCGTCATGGGGTCGCAGAACGACGTAATTAGTCTAATTTTCACAACCGCAATTCATCATGTAGTATGCCGCAGCGCGCACTACATAACGCTGGATCGATGTCTGCCGCAGGTGCCGTCGCAACCCCTGAAAGCCCTGTCAGCAAGGCCGCAAAGCCGTTGATCGGATCGAACCCAGCCGCCAGCAATGGCATGTACTGGTAGATGGGTTTGTGGTTTAAATGGCCAGAGGCTTCATTGTTAAATTGAAGAGCTGAAAAGCGAAATAGCTGAGCAGAGTGAGGCAAGCAATGACTGAACACGTTCAAGTCGGTGGCCTGCAGGTCGCCAAAGTCCTGTTCGACTTCGTGAACAACGAAGCCATTCCCGGTACCGGCCTCAACGCCGACACGTTCTGGGCCGGTGCCGACAAGGTCATCCATGACCTGGCGCCGAAGAACAAAGCCCTACTCGCCAAACGCGATGATTTCCAGGCACGTATCGATGCCTGGCACCAGGCTCGTGCAGGTGTTGCGCACGATGCGGTGGCCTACAAAGCCTTCCTGCAAGACATCGGTTATCTGCTGCCAGAAGCGGCTGATTTCCAGGCAACGACACAAAACGTCGATGACGAAATCGCCCGCATGGCCGGTCCACAGCTGGTGGTGCCGGTGATGAACGCGCGCTTCGCGCTCAACGCCTCGAACGCCCGCTGGGGTTCGCTGTATGACGCGCTCTATGGCACCGACGCCATCAGCGAAGCGGACGGCGCGGAAAAAGGCAAAGGCTACAACAAGGTTCGCGGCGACAAGGTCATCGCCTTCGCCCGCGCCTTCCTCGACGAAGCCGCGCCATTGGCTGCCGGCTCCCACGTCGACTCCACAGGCTACAAGATCATTGACGGCAAACTGGTGGTCGCCCTCAAAGGCGGCAGCAACACCGGCCTGCGCGACGATGCGCAACTGATCGGTTTCCACGGCGATACAGCGGCTCCAACTGCGATCCTGCTGAAAAACAACGGCCTGCACTTCGAAATCCAGATCGACGCCAGCACCCCCGTCGGCCAGACCGACGCGGCCGGCGTCAAAGACATCCTGATGGAAGCCGCGCTGACCACCATCATGGACTGCGAAGACTCGGTCGCCGCGGTCGATGCCGATGACAAAGTGGTGATCTACCGCAACTGGCTCGGCTTGATGAAGGGCGATCTGTCGGAAGAAGTCTCCAAGGGCGGTCAGACCTTTACCCGCACCATGAACGCCGATCGCACTTACACCGGTGTCGATGGCAAAGAACTGAGCCTGCACGGTCGCTCGCTGTTGTTCGTGCGCAACGTTGGTCACCTGATGACCATCGACGCGATCCTCGATAAAGACGGCAATGAAGTACCGGAAGGTATTCTCGACGGTCTGGTAACTTGCCTCGCGGCGATCCATAGCCTCAACGGCAACAGCTCGCGCAAGAACAGCCGTACCGGTTCGGTCTACATCGTGAAACCGAAGATGCACGGCCCGGAAGAAGCGGCGTTCACCAACGAGCTGTTTGGTCGCATCGAAGACGTGCTGGGCTTGCCACGCAACACCCTCAAAGTCGGGATCATGGACGAGGAGCGCCGTACAACGGTCAACCTCAAGGCCTGCATCAAGGCTGCCGCCGAGCGCGTGGTGTTCATCAACACTGGCTTCCTCGACCGCACGGGCGATGAAATCCATACCTCCATGGAAGCCGGCCCGATGGTGCGCAAGGCCGACATGAAGGCTGAAAAATGGATCAGCGCCTACGAGAACTGGAACGTCGATATTGGCCTGAGCACCGGCCTGCAAGGTCGCGCCCAGATCGGTAAAGGCATGTGGGCCATGCCGGACCTGATGGCAGCGATGCTCGAACAGAAAATCGCTCACCCGATGGCGGGTGCCAACACCGCCTGGGTCCCATCGCCGACCGCCGCCGCGCTGCACGCGCTGCATTACCACAAGGTCGACGTGTTCGCCCGTCAGGCCGAGCTGGCTAAACGTGCTCGCGCTTCGGTGGACGACATTCTGACCATCCCGCTGGCCGTCAACCCAGACTGGACCGCGGAGCAGATCAAGAACGAACTGGATAACAACGCCCAGGGCATTCTTGGCTACGTGGTGCGCTGGATCGACCAGGGTGTGGGCTGCTCGAAAGTGCCGGACATCAATGACGTCGGCCTGATGGAAGACCGTGCGACGCTGCGTATTTCCAGCCAGCACATCGCCAACTGGCTGCGCCACGGCATCGTCACTGAAGATCAGGTGATGGAAAGCCTCAAGCGCATGGCGCCGGTGGTTGACCGTCAGAACGCCAGCGACCCGCTGTACCGTCCGCTGGCACCGAACTTCGACAGCAACATCGCCTTCCAGGCGGCGGTCGAACTGGTGGTCGAAGGCACCAAACAGCCGAACGGCTACACCGAGCCGGTTCTGCACCGTCGTCGCCGCGAATTCAAGGCTGCCAATGGCCTTTGAGTAAACGCTGATGTCGGACATGAAAAAGCCCTGATCGAAAGATCAGGGCTTTTTTTTACGCCGCGGCGGTCCCCTGTGGCGAGGGAGCTTGCTCCCGCTCGACTGCGCAGCAGTCGTAAATCCTGTGTATGCGGTGTACCAGGTACATTGGGATTGCTGGTTTTGGGGCTGCTTCGCAACCCAGCGGGAGCAAGCTCCCTCGCCACAGGCAAGCCCCCTCGCCCACAGCTGCTACACATCCATCCCCAGCTCATGCTTGACCAATTCAAGCAGTTTGCCGCTATCGATGGGCTTGAGCAGAAAGTCCACTACGTGCAAGTGCATGGCTTCGATCGCATCCTTCACGTCGGCGTCGCCGGAGACGATGATGATCGGCAATGCCGCACGAGCCGACTCCCGCACCTGACGGATCAGTTCCAGACCATCAACGTGCCCCATCCGCAGGTCGGTAATCACCAGCCCGATTGATGACTTCGTCTCCAGCAATTTGAGCGCCGTTTCGCCACTGGCCGCCATCATGCAGTGAATGCCGTCCAGCCCCAGAATTTCCGACAGCAATTCCCTGGAGTCCTTATCGTCATCGACGATCAGCACCCGCTGCGGCGGCAAGTCTGGTTCCAACATAACGGCACTGAGCGCTTCGCGCTCGGCATCACTCAAAATATCGTGGTCGGACATGGCTTTCTCAACGTTTTCGATTCGATCCCTGACACAGTGGTCAGACATCGCTCAGCAGACTTCAATGTGCACTTCGTCGGAAATTATTCCAATAGACAATGTAGGAGGTTTTTCCCTCAGTTGTGTCAGACATTTCCCATATTCCGACCGTGGCACTGCCTACCTAGACTTACGTCCAATGGGCACCCTGCCCGTAGGGGCCGACCATGGCTGGAACGATCTGACACAACGATCCGACACAACAATCAGAAAAAGACTGCGGTAATGGTTATGAGTAAAGCGGACGCCTTCACCCAGGCAGGGAAAACCGCGGTGTTGCAGAACATCCAGGGCACTTTGCAATTCCTACAGCGCTTCCCGCCGTTCAATCAGATGGAAAACGCCCACCTGGCCTATCTGGTCGAGCAATGTCAGCTGCGTTTTTATGCCCCCGGCGAAAGCATCATCAAACCTGCCGATGGCCCGGTTGAGCATTTCTACATCGTCAAACAGGGCCGGGTCGTGGGCGAACGTCCGCACACGGCCAAGGGGGGGACCGAAACCACCTTCGAAATCACCACCGGCGAGTGTTTCCCCCTCGCCGCGTTACTGGGGGAGCGGGCGACTCGCACCGAACACCTGGCGGCCGAAGATACCTTTTGCCTGCAGCTGAATAAGCTGGCGTTCATCAAACTGTTCGCACTTTCCAGCCCGTTTCGCGACTTTGCCCTACGCGGAGTCAGCAGTTTGCTGGATCAGGTGAACCAGCAAGTCCAGCAAAAAGCCGTGGAAACCCTCGGCACCCAGTACTCGCTCAATACCCGACTGGGTGAACTGGCCATGCGTCACCCGGTGACCTGCAGTCCGAGCACTGCGCTACGTGAAGCCGTAACGCTGATGCACAATCAACAAGTCGGCAGCATTGTGGTGGTTGATGAGCAAAAGGCGCCGCTGGGCATTTTCACCCTGCGCGACTTGCGGCATGTGGTGGCCAACGGCACCAGCGACTTCAATGAAGCCATCGAAGGGCATATGACCCGGGCGCCGTTTTACCTGACGCCGGACCACAGCGCCTTCGATGCCGCGATTGCAATGACCGAACGGCACATCGCCCACGTCTGCCTGGTCAAGGATCAGCGCCTGTGCGGCGTGGTCTCGGAACGCGACCTGTTTTCCCTGCAACGGGTCGATCTGGTGCATCTGGCGCGGACTATTCGCAGTGCCCAGAAGCTGGAAAACCTGGTGGCGATGCGCGGCGAGATCGGCCAATTGGTGGAGCGGATGCTGGCACACGGAGCATCCTCGACCCAGATCACCCACATCATTACCCTGCTCAACGACCACACCGTGTGCCGGGTGATCGAACTGGTGCTCGCCGAGAAAGGTGACCCCGGCGTGCCGTTCAGTTGGCTGTGCTTCGGCAGCGAAGGCCGCCGCGAGCAGACGCTGCACACCGATCAGGACAACGGCATTCTGTTCGAAGCCCGCGACGCGGCCCACGCCGCCGAGATTCGCGGCAAGTTGCTGCCCATCGCCCAGCAGATCAATCAGAACCTGGCGCTGTGCGGCTTCACCCTGTGCAAAGGCAACATCATGGCCGGCAACCCCGAGCTGTGTTTGTCTCGGGCCGAATGGGCGCGACGTTTTGCGGCGTTTATCCGCGAGGCGACTCCGGAAAACCTGCTGGGGTCGAGCATCTATTTCGACCTGCGCGTGGTCTGGGGCGATGAGCGAGGCTGCGAGCAACTGCGCCAAGGCATTCTCGATCAGGTCGGCGACAACCGCTTGTTCCAACGCATGATGGCCGAAAACGCCCTGCGCAACCGTCCACCCGTAGGACGTTTCCGCGAATTCGTGCTGGCTCGCAAGAATGGCGAGAAAGCCACCCTCGACCTGAAACTCCAGGGCTTGACCCCTTTCGTCGATGGCGCTCGAGTGCTGGCCCTGGCCCACGGCATCGACGCCAACAATACCCTGGAGCGCTTTCGCCAATTGGTGGACAAAGAAGTCATCGAACGGCTGGACGGCGCGGCGTATGAAGAGGCGTATCACTTCATTCAGCAAACCCGCATGCAGCAACATCAGCTACAGACCCGGGAGAATTTTCCCTACTCCAACCGCGTCGATCCTGACAGCCTCAATCATCTGGACCGACGCATCCTGCGTGAATCCCTGCGCCAGGCCCAACGCCTGCAAAGCAGCCTGACCCTGCGGTATCAGTTATGAGCCTGTTTTCATGGCTGCGGCCGGTAAGCCCCATTTTGCCCGGCGAACTGCAACAACGTCTGGAGCGCTTGCCGGCCGTGGCCGAGCTGGGCGATTGCAGCCTGCGCGAACAACGCTGGGTGGTACTCGACCTGGAAACCACCGGGCTGAACCTGAATAAGGACCGGCTATTGTCCATCGGTGCGGTGGTGATCGAGGACGGGGCGATCGATTTCAGCCAGCAATTCGAACGCACGCTGCAATGCACCGAACTCAAACTCGGCCCCAGCGTGTTGATTCACGGTCTGGGCCCGAGCGCCATTGCCGCCGGCAGCGACCCCGCACAAGCCTTGCTCGAGTTCATGGAGTTCGTCGGCGACAGTCCGGTGCTGGCCTTTCATGCACCGTTCGACCAGCACATGCTGGGGCGGGCGCTGAAAGAACATCTGGGCTACAAATTGCAGCATCCGTTTCTGGATGTGGCCGACATCGCGCCATTGCTTTGTCCACAGGCACATATTCGCGAGGCCGGGCTGGACGAGTGGATCGACTGGTTCAAGCTGGAGGTTTTCGAGCGGCATAACGCCAGTGCCGATGCCTTGGCGACGGCGGAGCTGGTGCTGATTTTATTCAGCCGGGCGCGACAGCAGCAGATTCATAGCCCGTTGAATTTGCAACAGCGGCTGAGTCAGTGGAAGCGGCGGCGACAGGCTCCGTCTTTCTAGATCTTCGGTGACTGTTCGGGCCCCATCGCGGGCAAGCCACGCTCCCACAGGTTTTTCGTCGTCCGCCGATTTCGCAAACGGCACAAAACCTGTGGGAGCGTGGCTTGCCCGCGATGAACGATAACTTGGTCTGACTGGATATTTCCCCCGCCAAAACCACCCGACCAGCGCCAATTGCTTACCTCCCCCGCCTCTGCCACAATCGCGAACAATTCTCGTTACTTAACACTTCCCCTTCGGTGATGTTGCGTGTCGTCAGTCCAAAGCCCCCAGAGTGAGCTCGTTGGTGCGTTGTATCGCGACCATCGCGGTTGGCTATTAGCCTGGCTACGGCGCAACGTGGCCTGCCCGCAACGGGCCGAAGACCTGAGCCAGGACACCTTCGTGCGCTTGCTGGGCCGTGACGAACTGAAGGCACCTCGCGAACCCCGGGCATTTCTGGTGGCGATCGCCAAGGGTCTGCTGTTCGACTATTTCCGCCGTGCCGCACTGGAACAGGCCTACCTCACCGAATTGATGCTGGTTCCCGAAGGCGAACAACCCTCGGTGGAAGAACAGCAACTGATCCTCGAAGACCTCAAAGCCATCGATCGCCTGCTGGGCAAGCTCTCGAGCAAGGCCCGGGCAGCGTTTCTCTATAACCGTCTCGATGGTCTCGGCCACGCCGAAATCGCTCAGCGTCTGGGTGTGTCGGTGCCGCGAGTTCGTCAGTACCTCGCCCAAGGCATTCGCCAGTGCTACATCGCGTTGTATGGTGAGCCGGTATGAGCCCGGTCAACTCTAAGCCCGTGTCGGCGCAGGTGCTGGATGCCGCGATTGCCTGGCAACTGTCGCTGGATTCCGGCAACGTAGTCGAGCGCGAAGAGTTTGCCAAATGGCACGCCGCCCACGAAGAACATGCTCGGGCGTGGCGTCAGTTAGGCATGCTCGACCAGCGTTTCAGCGTCGCCAGCGGCCCGGCCCGCACTGCCCTGCTGCAATCGCGTGAAAGCATCCGGCGCCGGGTGCGCAAGCTCGGCAGTGGTCTGGCCAGCGTCGTCGCGGTGATCGGCCTGGCGCTGTTCGCCGGTGATCGTTATCTGCCCATCGACTATTGGCTGGCCGACCAGCGCACCGCCACCGGCGAGCAACGCACCCTGCGCCTGACCGATGGCACGCAGATCAACCTCAACACCCACAGCGCAGTGGATGTGCGTTTCGATGAGAAGCAGCGGCTGATCGTCCTTCAGGAAGGGGAAATCCTCGTCGAAACCGGCCATGGCGATGCCCGGCCGTTTATCGTCGAAACTCGCGAAGGCAGCATGCGAGCGCTGGGGACACGGTTCCTGGTCAAGCGTGAAGATAAAGGCACACGCCTGAGCGTGTTGCAATCAGCGGTAGCCGCCCATCCCGAATCGAGCCCCGAGGAACAGATCCTGCGCGAAGGCCAGCAAGTGCTGATGCGCAGCAATGGCCTGGGCCCCATCATCGCCCTCAACCTCGGCGCCGATGCCTGGACCCGCGGCATGCTGGTGGTGGACAACGCGCGGCTAGAGGATCTGGTCCAGGAACTCGCTCGCTATCGTCGCGGGCATCTTGGCGTCACGCCAGAGGTCGCCGACCTGCGCATCACCGGCAGCTTCCCGCTGAACGATACCGACAAGGCGTTGAGTGCGCTTTTACCGACCCTGCCGGTGCAGATCGAACAGCACACGCCATGGTGGGTGACGGTCGCAGCAAAAACTGACGCTAAATGATCGTTCCCACGCTCTGCGTGGGAATGCAGCGCGTGACGCTCCGCGTCACATGCCGAAGCGGACGCAGAGCGTCCATTGAGGCATTCCCACGCAGAGCGTGGGAACGATCCCTTAGCGACTGGTTTACTGAATCGAAATTATTTTCATCTCGCCCTATCACTTTTGAATTCTCGTCCGGCACCTAGGCAATTGAGAAATATTTCCATTCAGGAGCCGCTGTATGTCCCGTTCGCTAGACACCGTGTTGCGCCCCCATTTGCTGGCGGTCGCCATTGCCCTTTGCGCCCCTTTGGCCAGCGGTCCACTGATGGCCGCCGAACAGGCGTCCAGTGTTCGCGCCTACAACCTGCCGGCTGCGCCATTGGCCAGCACCCTGAACCAGATCGCCAGCCAGGCCGGCTTGGCGCTGTCGTTGAATCCATCGCTGGCGGCGGGCAAGACCTCGGCCCCGGTGAAGGGCCAATTCGACGCCACCGGCGCCCTGCGTGAAGCCCTGCGCGGCACCGGCCTGCAACTGGAACAGAGCAGCGCCGGTACCTACAGCCTGGTGGCCGTGCCCGAGGGCGTGATGGCCTTGCCGGAAACCGCCGTCATTGGCCTGGAAAATGCGGAAACTGCCTGGAGCCCGGTCGAAGGTTACGTTGCCACGCGCACCGCCGCAGGCACCAAGACCGACACCGCACTGGTCGAAGCACCGCGTTCGATTTCCGTCGCCACCCGCCAGCAAATGGAAGATCGCGGTGTGCAAAACATCGATGATGCCGTGCGCTACATGCCCGGCATCGTCGCCAGCAGCTACGGCAGCGACACCCGCGCCGACTGGTTGCTCGTGCGCGGTTTCGAACCGACGCAATTCCTCGATGGCCTGCCACTGCCTAAAGGCGTGTACGCCAACCCGAAACAGGAAACCTGGAACCTTGATCGCCTCGCCCTGTTGCGCGGCCCGGCCTCTTCGGTTTACGGCCAGACGCCGCCGGGCGGTCTGCTGGACATGGTCAGCCGCCGTCCCAGCGCCGAGTCGAGCCATGAAATCCAGCTGCAATACGGCAGCGACAACCATCGTCAAATCAGCTTCGCCAGCACCGGCAAGATCGATGACGAAGGCCGGTTTACCTATGGTCTGAGTGGTGTATTGCGCGACAGCGGCACACAGGTCGATCACATCGACAACAAACGCTACAACATTGCACCGAGCCTGACCTGGAACATCGACCCTGACACCAAGTTCACGCTGCTGACGCAATTTACCCGTGACGACACAGGCATCACCAGCCAGTTCCTGCCGGTGCAAGGCACGAAGATCCATTCGCCGCTCGGCGATATCTCCCATCACAAAAACCTCGGTGACCCGGACTGGGAATACTACGACCGCACCTACTACGCACTGGGCTACGCCTTTGAACATCGCTTGAACGATGTCTGGCAGTTCAAGCAGAACCTGCGTTACACCAAGTCGGACCTGTCCTTCCAGGCTCTCACGCCGGGCGCCTACCCGTTCACCCAGGTCGATGCCGAGGGCAACGTTGGCCGCTCTAGCACCAGTGTCGACGAGGACATCAGCCAGTTCGCTGTGGACAACAACTTCCAGGGCGACTTCGCGACCGGCGACATCCGTCACACCCTGTTGATCGGCCTCGATCACCAGCGCACCAATACCAACTACACCTCGATCTTCGGTGACGGTCTGACCACCAACGTCAACAACCCGATCTATGGCCAGCCAATCGTTCGCCCGTCACGCTCGACGGCGTTCTATGACTATGACCAGAAGACCTACCAGACCGGTTTGTATGTCCAGGACCAAATGGCCCTCGACCAATGGCGTCTGACCCTCGGTGGTCGTGAGGACTGGATCCACACGGGCACCAAATTCTTCAACAAGGGTGATGCCACCAACACCGAACGGGACAAAAAATTCAGCGGCAACGCAGCGATCAGCTATGTGTTCGACTCGGGCTTCGTGCCCTACCTGTCCTACGCCGAGTCGTTCCAGCCGACCAGCAAAGCCACGGCATCGCCGACCGAGTCGTTCAAGCCGACTGAAGGCAAGCAGTGGGAACTGGGCATCAAGTACCAACCGCCGGGCAGCAACACCCTGCTGACGGCTGCGGTCTATAACCTGACCCAGAAAAACGTCTCCGTCACCACGACCAACTCGGACAACGTCTCGATTACCAGCCAGACCGGCGAAGTGAAAGTCAAAGGCCTGGAGCTGGAAGCCGTTTCCGACGTCACCGACAACCTGAAAGTCATCGCCGCCTACACCCTGGCCAAGTCCGAAGTACAAAAGGGTGACTTCAAGGGCAATCGCCTGCAACTGATGCCTAACCAGCAAGCCTCGCTGTGGGCCGATTACACCTGGCACAACGGCGTGCTGGATGGTTTCGGCATCGGTGCCGGCGCACGTTATACCGGCAATACTTATGGCGACCAGGGCAACACCTGGCTGGGCAAGGCTGATGCCTACACAGTGTTCGACGCGACGGTCCATTACGACTTGGGCCGTCTGGATAACAGTCTGAAAGGTGCCTCGCTGGCACTCAATGCCACCAACCTGTTCGACAAGGACTACATCTCCACTTGCGACAGCTTCTACTGCTACTACGGCGACCAACGCAGTGTCGTCGCCAGTGCTACGTACAAGTGGTAATCGCCTGAACTGACACGCGCCACGACCAGGCCGTCCTTCGAGGACGGCTTTGGTCTTTCTGAAGGCCATGAAATGAAAAGCAAAACCATCCGCCGCTGGTCCTGCATTCACACCTGGACCAGCCTGATCTGCACGGTATTCCTGCTGATGCTGGCCCTCACCGGCCTGCCGTTGATCTTCCATCACGAGATCGACCATCTGCTGGGCGATGCCGCCGAGTTGAAATCGATGCCGGCCGATACCCCGCAGCTGGATTTGCAGCAGTTGGTGCACGCGGCTGAAAAGCATCGTCCCGGCGAGGTCATGCAGTATTTCGGCTACGACGACGAAGACCCCAACGGCGTCATCGCGATCATGGCGCCCACTGCCGGCACCGAGCCGAACTCGTCCCACACCTTCATGCTCGACGCTCGCACCGGCGAAGCATTGGAAATGCCCTCGGCCAATGGCGGGTTGATGATGGTCATGTTGCGCTTGCACGTAGACATGTTCGCTGGCCTGCCGGGCAAGTTGCTGCTGGCGTTCATGGGCATCCTGTTTGTGCTGGCGATTGTCTCCGGCACGGTGCTGTACCTGCCGTTCATGCGGCGCTTGAAGTTCGCCACCGTGCGCCACGACAAATCCACCCGCCTGCGTTGGCTCGACCTGCATAACCTGATCGGCGTGGTGACGCTGACCTGGGCGTTGGTGGTCGGCGTGACTGGCGTGATCAGCGCCTGTGCCGACTTATTGATCGCTGCGTGGCGCAACGACAGCCTGAGCGCGATGATCGCGCCTTACCGCGATGCGCCGCCGCTGACTCAATTGGCGCCTGCGACTCGCTTACTCGACATCGCCAAAGACGTCGCGCCGGACATGCAGCCCGACTTCATCGCCTTCCCCGGCACCCGGTTTTCCAGCGAACACCATTACGCCGTATTCATGAAAGGCAGCACTCACCTGACCTCGCACCTGCTGACACCGGTGTTGATCGACGCCAGCACCCTGCAAGTCACGGCGGTGGCCGAACGGCCGTGGTACATGGACGCCATGGGCATGTCGCAGCCGCTGCACTTCGGAGATTACGGCGGCATGCCGATGAAAATCCTCTGGGCGACCCTCGATGTGCTGACCATCATTGTGCTCGGCAGTGGGGTTTACTTGTGGGTGGTGCGGCGCAAGGTCGCGAAACCTGTACTCGAAAACGCGGAGTGCCCGACATGAGACCGAGACAGTCGAGCTTCTGGAAGGTCTTCGCCACGCCCACCGTCATTGCCCTGCTCAGCGCCGCGGGGCTGTTTGCCGCGTTGCTGGGCGATGGCGTGTGGGATGCATTGAGCTGGCTCGGCCTGGGCATCCCTGCCTTCCTCGCCATGCGCGGGCTGCTGCAACGCCATTGAACGCCACAAAACCTGTGGGAGCGGGCTTGTGTGGCAAGAGGGGCTTGTGTGGCGAGGGGGCTTGCCCCCGTTCGGTTGCGAAGCAATCGTAAACCGGTCACCACTTTCTGATTCAAGATCGTGGCGGCTGGTTTCAGGGGCGCTGCGCACCCCAACGGGGGCAAGCCCCCTCGCCACACAGGCCCGCTCCCACATTTCGTTCCGTGCTCAGCCGTGAGCTCGTGCTTGAGCTCAAGCATTAAAGCGCTATGCTGCCGACACTGCCCACGATCGAGAGGTTGCCATGTCCGCCCCCAGCATGACCTTGTTCCACAACCCCGCGTCGCCCTTCGTTCGCAAAGTCATGGTGCTGCTGCATGAAACCGGGCAGACGAACCGTGTGGCGCTGCAAGCCAGCCAGCTCACGCCTGTCAGCCCGGATCTGGCCCTCAACGAAGACAACCCGTTGGGCAAGATTCCGGCGCTGCGCCTGGCCGACGGCAATGTGTTGTACGACAGCCGGGTGATCCTCGATTACCTCGACTATCAGCACGTCGGCAATCCGCTGATTCCTCGTGAAGGCTCGGCGCGCTGGCGGCGCATGACACTGGCTTCACTGGCAGACGGGATCATGGATGCCGCGGTGATGATTCGCTATGAAGTAGCCCTGCGCGCGCCGGAAAAACACTGGGACGAATGGCTTGACGGTCAGCGCGACAAGATTCGTCGCGCTCTGGCCCTGCTGGAAGCCGACGCGATTGCCGAGCTGACCAGCCATTTCGATGTCGCGGCGATCAGTGTGGCCTGTGCCTTGGGTTACCTGGATCTGCGCCATCCGGATCTGGAATGGCGCAAAGAGAATCCGAAGCTGGCAGAGTGGTATTTTGAGGTGAGTCAGCGGCCTTCGATGATTGCTACGATGCCGAAGGTTTAGATATTCGCTGGCTGTACCGGCCTCTTCGCGAGCAAGCCCGCTCCCACAGGGGATTTGTGTTGTTCATTCCATATTTGTAACAACACAGAGCCAATGTGGGAGCGGGCTTGCTCGCGAATGCACCACACCGGATCTAACGGAAACAACCCGGCAATCCGCGTCGCCAATACCTCACCCACCCGCTGATCTTCGCGCAACCCCAACGACCGGCTCATTCCACGGCTCCAATATCAAAGACCAAAGGTTTCGCGGTTTTCTGCCCGATCCCATACCAGTCCAGCTTGCGGGTCAGCACCATGAACACGCCCAGCAGCCCGAACAACAGCAACGAGCCCATCAACAGCGCGTAATCCTCGGCGCTCAGCAAGCCGTAGAGCAAGCCATACAACGCCGCCAGCCCCGTCGAGAAACTCAAGCCGTGGCGCACGCTGCGCAGCACATGGCAGACATAGAAACCGATCAACGCCACACAGCCACTCGCCGACAGCAGATACGCCAGGGCAAAGCCGATGTGTTCGGACAACGACAACAGCAACAGGTAGAAGAACGCCAGCGCCACGCCCACCAGCGCGTATTGCACCGGGTGGACCGCCAGGCTTTTCAGCACTTCGAAGAGGAAGAAACCGGCGAAGGTCAGGACGATGAACAGCAGCGCGTATTTGATTGCCCGGTCGCTTTTCAGGTACTGGTCCACCGGGTCGATGAAACTCACGCCGAAGCTGCGACCGCTGAACGCCTCGCACTGGCCGCCAGACACACAACTGTTCAACGCCTCTTGCAGGTTGGTGGAGAAAAACGAGGTTTGCCAATTGGCGGTGAAACCCTGATCGGTGATTTCACGCTGGGCCGGCAGGTAGTTGCCGATGAAGCTGGGATGTGGCCAGTTGGCGGCCAGTGAAACCTTGCTGGTCTTGCCCACCGGGAGAACCTGCAACTGGCCGGTGCCTTGCAGGCGCAAGTCGAAACCGAAGGCCAGTTCCGTGGCCTGCCGGGTATCCAGCGCTGGTAGCGTCACATGCACACCCTCGCCCAACCAGCCCACCTGGCTACCCGGTACAAAGTCCAGGCTTTGGCCATTGAGTTCGAGTTTCAATGCATTCTCGATGCCGCGAATGTCGCTGATGCCGACGGCCAGGAACGGTTGATCGAAGCGGTAATCGGCGAAGTCCTCTTTGATGCCCAATTGTGCCGGGACCGAGAAATGCCCGCTGATACGGTTGTCGGCATGAAACAGCCGCGCCTCGTAGATACCCCGGGCGCGCAGTTCGGTCTGGACCTGGCCGTCCAGTTCGAAGCGCTCCGGCAGGAAATACAAACGGCCGCGTTCCTCGCGAACGTCCTGGTAACGCTGGTTGGTTTTTTCGTTGGTTTTCCAGGTGCGCACCGTTTTGCGATAGGGCACCACCATCAGCGGGCCGCTCAATTGCTGGCTGTAACTGGAACTGCGGGCGATGTCTTCGAGCACACCGTCGCGCAGTTGCTGGCGCTCCTGGATCACGCCGTTGATCATCAGCAACGGGATCAGCAGCAACAGAATCAAAAGGGCAATCGCCCCCAGTTTTAGGGTCAAGCTACGGTTCATGGGACTCTCCCTGTTTGGATGGGGAAAGTCTGGAGTCGATGTGTGGGGGTTTTGTGGGGGGAATGTGGAGAGTGTGTGGATTTTAGAAAAGATCGCAGCCTTCGGCAGCTCCTACGCCGAACGCGTACCCATGTAGGAGCTGCCGAAGGCTGCGATCTTTATCGGGCTAAAGGCAGATGCAAACTCACCTGCACGCCGCCATCGACATTACCGACACTCATCGCACCGGCATGCAACTTGACCACTTCTTCAACGAAGTTAAGCCCCAACCCCGTACTTTTACGCCCACTGTCCGGACGCGGCAGTGAGTAGAAGCGCTCGCTCAAGCGCGGCAACGCATAGTCGGGAATCGCCTCGGCCTGGTTAAAAAACTTGAATTCGATTTGCTCACCGAGCTTTGCGGCACTGAATCGCAGCAAGCCACGATCCGGGGTGAAATCCAGAGCGTTCTCCAGCAGATTACCCAGCGCCTGGCGCAACAGAAACGGCTCGCCGAGCAGGTTCAGATCCGCTGTAATCTGCAGTTCCACACGCAACTGCTTGCCTTCGATTCGCGCAGCCTGCGCGCTCAATAGCTCATCGACCAAACCCGCCAGCGGCACGGCCACCCGCTCTTCCAGCCCTTGGCGCTGTTCCACCTGCGCCAGGTTCAACAGTCGTTCGATCAACTGCTGCATACGTGCGCTTTCACTGTCGATGTTGCTGACGAAACGCTGCTGCTGAGCCAGCGGCATCTCGCCTTGCAGCAACTCCGCCGCACCACGGATCGCCGCCAGCGGGCTTTTCAATTCATGGGTCAGGGTGTGTACATAACGTTCGACGTAGGCTTTGCCCTCAAGCTGGGTGCGCATCTGCTCCACCGCCGTGGCCAGTTGTTCCAGCTCGCCGCCACGATAATGCGGCACCTCGACCCGCCGGCCATCGCTGACGGCCTGGGCATACGCCGTCAACCGCCGCAGCGCCGCGCTCAGCCACCACGACAACAGCGCACCGAACAGCAAACCAAGGCCAATCAGCCCGGCGCCATAAATCAGCAATCGCCGCTCGGTGCGATCAACGTAAGGCTGCAGCGAGCTATTGGGCTTGGCCACCGTCACCACGCCGATGATCTGGCCGTTGTCGCGAATCGGTGCCCCGACATGCATCACCGACGAATTCGAATCATCCGGGTTGCTGCGCGTCGAACGTGCGCCGTACTCGCCGCGCAGGGTCAGATAGACGTCGTTCCAGCGCGAGTAGTCCTGGCCAACCGCGATGCCACTGGAATCGAGCACCACGATGCCCTTGGCATCGGTCACGTAAATACGGTGGTTGACTTGATTCTTCGGCATGCCCCAGATTTTCGCCTTCGGTTGCCGTTCACCGTAAGCCTTGAGCAACTCGGGCCAGCGGTTCTGGCTGAGGGTGCCGGCCTTGAAGTCGTCCCGCAGGATCTCGGCCATCAGGTTCGCGGTGTCCACCAGGGTTTCTTCGGTGGATTGGCGCACGCCGGGGCGGATTTCTTCCATCACGGTGTTGAGCACGAAGTAGCCGGTCAGGCCGATGAACAGCACATAAACCAGAAAAATCCGGATTCCCAATGGCATCAGCTGTGCCCCGGGCTGTAGCTGTAACCGAGGCCGCGGTGAGTCTGGATCGGCTCGGCGTCGGCCTTCACCTGGCGCAACTTGGCGCGCACGCTTTTGATGTGGCTGTCGATGCTGCGCTCATAGCCCGCGTCGGCGGCCACACCCAACGCATCGAGCAATTGCTCGCGGCTGAAGACTCGCTCGGGTTGTTCCAGCAGGCATTGCAGCAAACGAAACTCATGGCGAGTCAGGCTCAGCGGCTGGTTGCGATAGCTGATCTGCACCCGTTCGCTGTCGATGCGAAACAGCGCTGACGCCGCCTCCGCCACCGGTCGTGGCGCCATGCGCTTGAGAATCGCCCGGACCCGCGCCGCCACTTCCCGGGGGCTGAACGGTTTGACCACGTAGTCGTCGGCGCCGATCTCCAGACCCACCACGCGGTCGATCTCGGCATCACGGGCGCTGAGGAACATCACCGGCACTTCGCTGAAACGCCGCAATTGCTTGCAGGTCTCGAAGCCGCTGATGTCCGGCAGGCCGATATCGAGGATGATCAGGTCGGCCGGCGTGGCGCGCTGATGCTCGAGTGCCGCCGCGCCAAGGTTCAACCACGTGGTGGTAAAGCCCTCGCCCTGCAAGGCGAAAATCAGGGTGTCGGCAATCGCCGCTTCGTCTTCGACAATCAGGATATGAGGCATGGCATCCGAGCCCGCTAGTTAAGTGGGCGAACGGTGCCCCAAGGCTGATTCGCCGTCAATCAGCAGTCGGGTTTGTCTGCCGTGAAACGCCGTGCCGGGTTCACCGCCGCACCGAATTCACGCAGTGCTTTGGCGCCGATCAACAGCGGGTAATTGAAGCTGCTGCGGTCGGTGAGGTTGACTTCGACGGTGCGCTTGACATTGCCCAGGCACAGTTCCAGATCAACCACTGGCCGTTTGGTGGGTTCGATCGCTTCTTTGTCATCGTCGTCTTCTTCGGAGCGAGTCTTGATCTTGCTGATCCGCGCGACCTTGTGTTCGTAGACCTTGTTGCTCGCGCCTTTGGTGGCGAGGCGGAAACGCACCCATTCGTCGCCATCACGGGTGAAGGTTTCGATGTCCTTGGCCGACAGCGACGCGGTCAGGGCGCCGGTGTCCATTTTGGCCTTGAGGACTTCACCACCGATTTCCGGCAGCGCGATGTATTCGTAACGCCCGTACAGGGTCGGTTCAGCGGCCAGGACCGGCAGGGCCACGAGGGAAAGCAGTGCAAGGAGAGATTTCACGTAGGGGGTTCCTTGGAAAGTGGGCAGCGGGATTTTAGACCGTTGTGTGGATGATCGTTCCCATGCTCCGCGTGGGAATGCCTCATGTGACGCTCTGCGTCACGCTTTGGGGACGCGGAGCGTCCCGGGCTGCATTCCCACGCAGAGCGTAGGAACGATCGCTATGTCAGTCCAACATACCGCCGCAAACGTGAAACATTCGTCACCACTGATTTGGCCTGTCGCTTGAAGCTGCTTATCATGGCGCGCCCAAACGCTTTCAAGAGTTACTTATGCGCCGCCTGCTCACCGGCTGTTTCGTTACCCTGCTGCTGTTGCTTAACACCCTGGTGCTGTTCGGGCCTTTGATGGTGTTCGCCCTGCTGAAACTGCTCTTGCCCGGGCGCTTTCGCGATGATGCCTCGGCGGCGGTGATGTGGATTGCCGAAACCTGGGCCGAGATCGATAAGCTGATTTTCCGACTGTGCATTCCCACCCGATGGGACATCCGCGGTGGTGATGATTTGCGCCGCGACACCTCGTATCTGGTGATCGGTAACCATCAATCCTGGGTCGACATCCCGGCACTGATCCAGACGCTTAACCGGCGCACGCCGTTCTTCAAATTCTTCCTAAAGAAAGAACTGATCTGGGTGCCGTTCCTGGGCCTGGCCTGGTGGGCGTTGGACTATCCGTTCATGAAGCGCTACACCAAGGCGTTTCTCGCCCGGAACCCGGAGCTGGCCGGCAAGGACCTGGAGATCACCAAACAAGCCTGCGAGTTGTACAAGCGTCAGCCAGTGACAGTGGTCAATTATCTGGAAGGCACTCGATACACCACAACGAAAAGTGCACAGCAGCAGTCACCCTTCACCCACCTGCTCAAGCCCAAGGCTGGCGGCGTGGCTTTTGTGCTGGCGGCGATGGGCGAACAGCTGGATGCCATTCTTGATGTGACGGTGGTGTATCCACAGCAGAAGATTCCGGGGTTCTGGGATTTGATCAGCGGCAACGTGCCGAGGGTGATCATCGACATCCACACACGTGAACTGGACCCGGCGCTGTGGCAAGGCGATTACGAAAACGATCCGGTGTTTCGCGAACACGTCCAGAACTGGGTCAACCAGCTCTGGATCGAGAAGGACCGGCGTATCAAGGCCCTGCGCGCCGAGGGCTGACTCAGCTACCTATGCCGGTGCCGATGCCGGTGCCCCAGATTCCGCCAAGGTTTTGCAGCAGCGAACCGGCGACGCCTTGCTGACCGAGGTATTGCAGAATCACCGGGGCAAACAGGCCGATCATGCCGGTGTCCATGCCCAGGGCACTGAACGCGTTGTTCAGATCCTTGGTGTCCTTGACGTTACCCAGCAAACCATTGAGCAAAGGGTTCTTGTCGACACCACCGCCGAGCAGCCCACCCAATCCGCTCAAGCCACTGATGGCGCTGTTGCCGGCGATCTGATCGAGGCCCGGCACATTTTTGCTCAGTTCGGTGAAGTCCTGGCCGCTGAGTTGGTTCCTGGCCAGCCCCAGCATCGCACCGGCACCACCCATGGCCTGTTCTGGCGTGACATTGAGCTGAGACCCCAGGGAAGTGAGCAAACCGGCAGCCTTGGGTAGCGCCGCCACGGCGTCTTCGCTCTCGTCGCTCTCATCGTCCTCGTTACCCTGCATCGCCGTAACCGCATTGGCCGCATCGCTGAAGCTGAACTGCGCAAAGGCCGGGCTCGCGGCCAGCGTCGTCAACGAAGCAACAGCCATGAGCGATGCCAACGCAAAACCGCGTGAAACGTTCATTCAGACATCCTCTTGTGCCATGAGAACCACCCGGCAGGGCAGCAAAACTGCCGATTTGACCGGGCATCTGCTGGCATGTTCCCCCCCGGTCGTGGAACCCCGAATCCATACGATGAATGGCACGCCCGCTCCCGCCGAACAGGCCTGTGAACAACCCGGCAGAACCTGAAAGCGCAGGCTGCGGTGCTCCATAAAAAAGGGCGACATCACTGTCGCCCCTTTTTCCGTCTTGCTCCCAGCCTTACGCCGCGCTGAACATCTTGTGCGGATCGATCACAAACTTCTTCGGCACGCCCGCATCGAACTCGCCATAACCACGCGGGGCGTCGTCGAGGCTGATGACTTCAACACCCACGATGTCAGCAATCTTGATGCGGTCCCACATGATGGCTTGCATCAGTTGGCGGTTGTACTTCATCACCGGGGTCTGGCCGGTGTGGAAGCTGTGGGATTTGGCCCAGCCCAGACCGAAGCGAATGCTCAGGCTGCCCATTTTCGCGGCAGCGTCCACAGCACCCGGATCTTCGGTCACGTACAGGCCAGGGATGCCGATTTTGCCAGCCACCCGAACCACGCCCATCAGCGAGTTGAGCACGGTGGCCGGAGCCTCGTGCTTCACGCCGGCATGGCCGTGACCGCGAGCTTCGAAGCCTACGGCATCGACGGCGCAGTCCACTTCCGGTTCGCCCAACAGTGCAGCGATTTGTTCGTGCAGTGGGGTGTCTGTCGACAGGTCGGCGATTTCGAAACCCTGAGCCTTGGCATGGGCCAGGCGGATCGGGTTGACGTCACCGATGATCACCACCGCAGCACCCAGCAGGCGAGCGGAAGCGGCAGCTGCCAGGCCAACCGGGCCGGCGCCGGCGACGTACACGGTGCTGCCAGGGCCAACGCCGGCAGTCACTGCGCCGTGGTAACCGGTGGGCAGGATGTCGGAGAGACAGGTCAGGTCACGGATTTTTTCCATGGCCCGGTCGCGATCTGGAAGTTTCAGCAGGTTGAAGTCGGCATACGGCACAAACGCGTATTCGGCTTGGCCACCGGTCCAGTCACCCATGTCGACATAACCATAGGCACCGCCCGGACGCGCCGGGTTAACGCTCAGGCAGACGCCAGTATGTTGCTCTTTGCACGAACGGCAACGGCCACAGGCAACGTTGAAAGGAACCGACACCAAGTCGCCGATCTGCAGGTTCTCGACACCGCTGCCCTTCTCGATCACTTCACCCGTGATCTCGTGGCCCAGCACCAGACCGGTCTGAGCGGTGGTACGCCCGCGCACCATGTGCTGATCGGAACCACAGATGTTGGTGGACACTACGCGCAGGATGACGCCGTGCTCGATCTTCCTGCCGCGCGGGTCCTGCATTTTGGGATAGTCGATTTTCTGTACTTCGACCTTGCCAGCGCCGAGATACACCACACCACGATTACCAGACATGCTTTCACCTCGCTGTTGTTTTTATGTAGCGGTCGCGTCGCCATGGAGCGGCGGCGCGTTGATTGCTCGGGTTATTGCCTGTGTGTCTTGTGTTGTTTGTTATGGCGCCATCGCTAGCAGGCTAGCTCCCACAAGGGTACGCATTTCAATGTGGGAGCTAGCCTGCTAGCGATGGCGATCTAAAGAACGACCGTGCGATTGGCGTTCAAAAACACCCGTCGTTCAATGTGATACCCCACCGCCCGCGCCAGGGTCAGCCCTTCGATATCCCGCCCTTTGGCGATCAAATCTTCCGGGTAATGACTGTGGTCCACGGCCTCTACGCCCTGAGCGATGATCGGGCCTTCGTCCAGGTCGTTGTTGATGTAATGCGCCGTGGCGCCGACCAGTTTCACGCCCTTGTTGTAGGCCTGGTGATAGGGCTTGGCACCCTTGAAACCCGGCAGCAGGGAGTGATGAATGTTGATCGCCTTGCCGTCGAGTTTGCGGCACAGCTCTGGCGACAGAACCTGCATGTAGCGCGCAAGAATCACCAACTCGGCGCCAGACTCTTCGACCACCTGCCAGACCTGACGCTCCTGGGACGGCTTGTCGTTCGGGTCCAGCGGGAAATGGTAGTACGGAATCTGGTGCCAGTCGGCCAACGGCTTGAGGTCCGGGTGGTTGGAAACCACGGCGACCACGTCCATCGACAACTGGCCGATGCGCTGGCGGTAGAGCAAGTCGTTGAGGCAGTGATCGGCCTTGGACACCATGATCACCACTTTCGGCCGGTGATGCGGCGGGGTCAGTTCGAAGACCATCCCGAAGGCGTCACCACGTTCCGCCAAACCGGCGCGAAAAGCTTGTTCGTCGAAGCCATCGGGCTGACGGAACTCCACGCGAATGAAGAAACGGCCCGAGAGCCGGTCATCGAAGGAATGGTGCTCGGTGACGTAGCAGCCCTGCTCGAACAGAAAGCGGGTCACCGCATCCACGGTGCCGAGGACGCTAGGGCAGTCGGCGGTCAGAATCCATGTGTCTGGTGCGCGGCTCATAGTGCGGTGACTCCTGTAGCGAAACTGATCGTTCCCACGCTCTGCGTGGGAACGCCGCCATGGACGCTCTGCGTCCGCTTTGGGACGCGGAGCGTCCCGGGATGCATTCCCACGCAGAGCGTGGGAACGATCTTTACGCTGTGTTACGCCTGGACGCTAAGGCCGTATTCGGCGGCCGCATCCTGCAACCACAACCACCAGTAATCCGAGAAGCTGCGACGAATCAGCAGTTCCCAGGTGTCTTCGGCGGTGTGGCGGATCATCAATTGCGACTTGGCGAACACCGTGCCGACAGCCTTGCCCACCGGGAAGCTATTGGGATGCACGTCATAGCTGGTGGATTTCATCAGCACCTGGCGTACGTTCGGGCCGCTGAGCTCGAGGATCTGCTGGCCGCCGCTGACGTTGACGATCTGGATGTGCAGGTCGCCCAGTGCTTCACGCAGCTTTTTCTCGGCAGCGAATTCTTCACCGGTCGGCACGATCAGCAGCCATTCATCCGGCCCCATCCATTGCAGGCTGGTTTCGCCTTTGATCACCACGGTCAGCGCGGCGGGCAGTTCCAGGCCGAGGGCCTTGTGCACGCCGGCGGCGAACGCGGCATCGTGGCCATCGCCACGGATGGTCAGGTGACCGAGGAGTTTTTTCTCACGCACGATCACGCCGGCGTTCTTGCGACCCTTGCCCACCAGGCTGGCGAGGTCGGCATGATGCAGCGACGACTCGGCCTTGGCCCCGGTGGTTGGGCGTTGTTGGTAAACATTGGCTGCGGTCATAAAGCACCTTTCTTTTGTTGATCGTTCCCACGCTCTGCGTGGGAATGCCGCCATGGACGCTCTGCGTCCGCTCTTGGGACGCGGAGCGTCCCGGGATGCATTCCCACGCAGAGCGTGGGAACGATCGACTTACACGTTCTGGCGATCGCCTTTCGGATCGAAGAACACCGAAGAAACGATTTCCGCCTCGATCACGCTGCCGTCGGCCAGCGGTGCGAACACCCGCTCACCCATGCGCTTCAAGCCGCCCTTGACCACACCCATGGCAAACGAATAGCCCAGGGAGTTGTGCAGGTAACTGGAAGTCACGTGACCGACCATGGTCATCGGGATGGTTTGCTTGGTGTTGAACACCAGTTGCGCCCCTTCCGGCAGCCACTTGGTCGGATCGATCGGCTTCAGACCGACCAGCTGTTTGCGCTGATCACGCACGCAGTCTTCGCGGTTCATCCCACGCCAGCCGATCCACGAGAACGGTTTGGTGCGACCGACACACCAGCCCATGTTCAGGTCGTCCGGGGTCATTGAGCTGTCAGTGTCTTGACCGACGATGATGAAGCCCTTCTCTGCCCGCAGAACGTGCATGGTTTCGGTGCCGTACGGGGTCAGGTTGTACTGCTTGCCGGCCTCGACGATTTTTTCCAGCACGCCCATGGCGTAGTCGGCCTGCACGTTGACTTCGTACGACAGCTCACCGGTAAACGAAATCCGGAACACCCGCGCCGGCACACCACCGACCAGACCTTCTTTCCAGGTCATGAACGGGAAGGCTTCGTTGCTCAAGTCAATGTCGGTGACTTCGCTGAGCAGCTTGCGGCTGTTCGGCCCCGACAGGGTCATGGTCGCCCAGTGGTCAGTGACCGAAGTGAAGTACACCTTCAGCTCTGGCCATTCGGTCTGGTGGTAGATTTCCAGCCATTGCAGCACGCGTGCAGCGCCGCCGGTGGTGGTGGTCATCACGAAATGGTTGTCGGCCAGGCATGCAGTCACGCCGTCGTCGAACACCATGCCGTCTTCTTTACACATCAGGCCGTAACGGGCCTTGCCCACGTCGAGCTTGGTCCAGGCGTTGGTGTAGATGCGGTTGAGGAACTCACGCGAATCCGGGCCCTGGATGTCGATCTTGCCCAGGGTCGAAGCGTCCAGCAGGCCGACGCTGTCGCGCACGGCTTTGCATTCGCGTTTTACCGCGGCGTGCAGGTCTTCACCGTTTTTCGGGAAGTACCAAGGACGTTTCCACTGACCGACGTCTTCGAATTCGGCACCGTTCTTCACGTGCCAGTGATGCAGTGCAGTGAAACGCACCGGTTCGAAGATGTGCCCACAGTGACGGCCGGCCACGGCGCCGAAAGTCACCGGCGTGTAGTTCGGGCGGAACATGGTGGTGCCCATCTGCGGGATGGTCACGTTCAGCGAACGGGCGGCGATGGCCAGACCGTTGACGTTGCCGAGCTTGCCCTGGTCAGTACCAAAACCCAACGCGGTGTAGCGCTTGACGTGCTCGACCGACTCGAAGCCTTCGCGGGTCGCCAGTTCGATGGCGGCAGCGGTGACGTCGTTCTGCAGGTCGACGAATTGCTTCGGCGCACGGGCAGTGGCTTTTTCGTGCGGCACCTGGAACAGCGCCAAAGTTGGCTCTTCCAGACGGCTCAGGGCTTTGGGCAGTACGCCTTCGACCTTGCCGAAACCGGCTTCGCTGGCGGCGCGAGCACCACCTTCAAAACCATCGGCCAACGAATCGCCGAGGCCGTAGACGCCGTTGATGCCACCGACGCACACGCGTTTTTGCGGTGCTTCGCCCGGTACGAAACCGAGGATGTCTTCACGCCAGATCGGCTTGCCGCCCAAGTGCGACGCCAGGTGAACCACCGGGCTGTAACCGCCGGAACTGGCAACCAGGTCGCAATCAAGCCACTCGCCCGGGCTGGTCACGGTGTGTGCTTTTACATCAATCGCGGCAACGCGAGCGGCGGTGACGTGCTTGCTGCCACGGGCCTCGATCACGGCGCTGCCGGTCAGGATGCGGATGCCTTTGGCGCGTGCTTCTTCCACCAGCGCACCACGCGGGTTGCTGCGGGCATCGGCGATCGCGACCACTTGCAGGCTGGCGTCGAGCCAATCCAGCGCTACGCGGTAGGCGTGATCGTTGTTGGTCGACAGCACGAGCTTCTTGCCCGGTGCCACGCCGTAACGACGAACATAAGTCGACACAGCGCCGGCGAGCATGTTGCCCGGCACGTCGTTGTTGCCGTAAACCAGTGGACGTTCGTGAGTACCGGTCGCCAGCACTACACGCTTGGCGCGAACCCGGTGGATGCGCTGACGCACCTGGCCAATCGGGGCACGGTCACCGAGGTGATCGGTGAGGCGCTCGTGAATGGTCAGGAAGTTATGGTCGTGGTAACCGTTGACCGTGGCGCGCGGCAACAGCAGCACGTCCGGGGTGTTTTTCAGCTCGGCGATGACGCTGGCGACCCACTCGGTGGCAGGCTTGCCGTCGAGGCTTTCGCGGGAATCGAGCAGGCTGCCGCCGAACTCTTCCTGCTCATCGGCCAGAATCACACGCGCACCGCTACGGGCAGCCGCCAGCGCAGCCGCCAGACCCGCAGGGCCAGCGCCGACGATCAGCACGTCGCAGTGCTGGTTCATGTAGTCGTAGGTGTCCGGATCGTTCTCGGTCGGCGAGCGGCCGAGGCCGGCAGCCTTACGAATGTACTTCTCGTAGGTCATCCAGAACGATTGCGGGTACATGAAGGTTTTGTAGTAGAAGCCCGGCG